>JBKJNG010000013.1:0-2876 GCA_046596065.1 Phnomibacter sp.
CTAAAATGCAACAATTGATGGCTTTAAGGCAGGAAATGAAAACCGATATTGATAAGGTGCTGACGCCGGATCAAAAAGCAAAAATGGACGCGGAAAGAAAAGAGCGCCAGGAAAAAATGAAGTCATTTAAAGGCCATCGCATGCATAACGACGATGTAAAATAACTAAAATACTGTCCAATCTTCAAAGAAGCTCCTGTTCTCCAGGGGCTTCTTTGTTTTATATTTAGCATCTTTGTAGTCATTCTACCATAGATGTTACGGATATAATTCCGTTTATTATCATTCATCCCGCTGCAAAGTGGCTAAACAAACAGTATGTCAAAACAGAATTTCGAAAAATTTATTAACGTAAAAATAAAAGGCGCCAAAAAGAAGGAAAAAATAAAGCAGGAAAAAAAAGTAGTGAAGAAAGAGCGTGAAGCCTACTTTATTGAAAAGAAACGTGAATTAAGAGCTGCCAAAAAACTTCAGAACGAACCCCAGGCCAGGCCCCCTCAATTTGCTGCCTCAAAACCCGGAGCTGAATCATCAACTGCTAAGCCTGACAAACGCGGCAAGAATGCAGCTAAATACGCTGGCAAAAACAAAAAATCTTTTGAAGATAAAAAGCCGGACAATTACCAGCCGGACAAGAATGTTCAGCCTGTAAAGCAGGATAGAAAACTGTTTTCCATAGAGAAAAAAAGTAATGCGACAACGGATAGCAGAAAAAGTAAAGAGAAAATAACTCCCGCAAAAGTGGAGCATGCAGGAAAACCCGGCAAAGGAAAAACAAAGGACATAAGGCCGGATACAAAAAAAGCTGTCAATCCGGTTAATGATAAAAGACCGGCAAAAAAAGCCTACGATGCGGGTTTACCTTATGAGCGCAAGCCAATCACCAAAACGGTAGTATTACCTGATCCGGCAAAAAAGAAAACAGTTGCAAAACCAAAGCCCGAAGAATATTCAAAGCCTTTTGAACAAAAACCAACCCTGGAAAGCAGGCCTTCTGTTTCGAAACCTGTTCCGGCACTTAATGAACCAATTTTGATGCCTTTGAATAAATACATTGCACATGGTGGCATTTGCAGTCGCCGCGATGCTGGTGAACTTGTGAAATCGGGTAAAGTAAAAGTGAACGGACAGGTAGTAATTGATCCGGGCTTTAAAGTGAAGGAAGGCGATGACATAGTAGCCAATGGTAAAAAAGTAACGCCACAACACAACCTCGTTTACATACTGCTGAACAAACCGAAAGATTTTATAACCACTGTTGAAGATCCGCAGGGACGCAAAACAGTACTTGATATTGTGAAGTCTGCGACCAACGAGCGCATCTATCCCGTAGGTCGTCTTGACCGGAATACAAGCGGTGTTTTGCTGCTTACCAATGATGGCGAACTGGCGCAGCATCTTACTCATCCTAGTTTCGAGGTTCGTAAAATTTATGAAGCAAAACTGGACAAGCCGCTTTCAAAAGCTGATTTCGATAAATTAATAGATGGAGTGGAACTGGAAGATGGTAGAGTGCATGCGGACTCCCTGGCCTATGCCGATAGTAAAGACAAATCGATCATTGGTATTGAAATACACAGCGGCCGTAACCGCGTTGTTCGCCGTATGTTCGAGCACCTGGGCTACGATGTAAAAGGACTTGACCGTGTATTGTTCGCAAACCTTACCAAGAAAAACGTTGAACGTGGCAAATGGCGTTTTTTAAATGATAAGGAAGTACGGCTTTTGAAATTTTTCAATAAGAGCAAACAGTAATGGCTGACTAAATCGAAGAGCTTCCTTATTTTCAATTTTACTGTAAGTTTTAATCACAATTCTGGAATACCTATGCGTTTAAATGCTGTAGTTCTGTTAACCATTATTTGCACGGCTGCTTTTTCCAGTGCCATTGCAAAAAGTAAAAAAATTGATGTGATTGCCTATTACACCGGGAACGATTCAACCCTTGAAAAATACCACGTAGAAAAGCTTACGCATGTTATTTATAGCTTTTTACACCTAAGTGGTGATACAATTGCCTTTGCAAACGAAAACCAGCAAAAAACCCTTCGCGGTATCACGGACTTAAAGAAAAAATATCCAAAGCTTAAGGTAATGGTATCAATGGGCGGCTGGGGTGGCTGCGAGAACTGCTCCCCGGTTTTTGCTGTGGTTAGCAGCAGGGTAAACTTTGCGGCTTCGGTTGTTAAAGTATTAAAGGAGTACATTGCCGACGGCATTCATCTTGATTGGGAATATCCCACAATCGAGGGTTTTCCCGGTCATCCTTATGCGGTTTCCGACAAGCAAAATTTCACCGAACTGATCAGGGAATTACGTAAACAAATGGGAAAGCATTATGAACTGAGTTTTGCAGCCGGTGGTTTTCAATCATTTCTTACCACCTCTGTGGATTGGAAGGCAATTATGCCATTAATTAACAGGGTTAACCTGATGACTTACGACTTGGTAAACGGTTACAGTCAATTAACAGGACATCATACCGCGTTGTATAGCCGCTCTGAACAGGTTGAATCAACTGATAATTGTGTTCAATACTTATTAAAACAAGGCTTGCCAGCTAAAAAGCTGGTGATTGGAGCTGCATTTTATGCCAGGGTTTGGGAAAACGTCAGCGATTCGTCTAACGGCTTGTACCAATCCGGCAAGTTTTTAAGAGGTGTTGACTATAAGGAATTTGATACTTACCTATCCTCTGATTCTGGTTGGACGAAATATTGGGATGATAGGGCCAAAGCGCCCTATGCTTACAATGTGCCACTTAAACAGTTTGCAACCTACGATGATGGAAAATCGCTTGAAGCCAAAGTAAATTATGTACACAAGCATCATCTTGGAGGGATCATGTTTTGGGAACTGATGAATGATACTTTTACC
>JBKJNG010000015.1:0-12157 GCA_046596065.1 Phnomibacter sp.
GTATCGTCCTCAGTTCTACTTCCGTACTACGGACGTAACTGGTGAGTGTACTTTACCAGAAGGAACTGAAATGGTTATGCCTGGTGACAACACTTCGCTTTCTGTAACATTGATTCAGCCAATCGCCATGGAAAAAGGTCTGAAATTCGCTATTCGCGAAGGTGGACGTACTGTCGGCGCTGGCCAGGTTACTGAGATCATTAAATAATAAACAGCCTCTGAATCCTCCAATAGGGGGACTTTGGAAAAGCTATATTACTTTTGCAAAGTACTTGGGCTAAAACCTGAGTACTTTGCTTTTAAGAAGTTCTTTTAAGATCAGGGCAATTATTAAGCAAGCAAATGGTTTAGAAATTGCTTTATACGGGCATAGTACAACGGTTAGTATAGAGGTCTCCAAAACCTTTGATCTGGGTTCGAATCCTAGTGCCCGTGCCAATGATGTGAAAATGTGAGAACGGCTCAATATGAAAATGTTGCATTGTTTTTTCGTTTTCATGTTTCACTATTCTAATTGTAATTAATGAATAAAGTATCTTCTTACTTCCGCGATAGCTGGAAGGAGCTAATAGAAAAAGTAACCTGGCCTACCTGGAATCAGTTACAACAAAGTACCGTAATCGTACTGGTGGCTACACTGGTAATTACTGCTATGGTTTGGATTATGGACTTTGCCTCACAAAACCTTTTGAAACTGATCTACTCATTTTTTAAGTAATGGAAACGCCAATAACAGAAACAGCAACGGCGGCCGTACCACAACAGGACACAAAGTGGTATGTACTGCGTGTGGTGAGCGGTAAAGAACGTTCCGTTAAAGAATACCTTGATAAGGACATTATCCGACAGGGATGGGCAGGAGACATTAAGCAGATTTTTCTGCCAATGGACAAGGTTTACAAAGTGCAGAATGGTAAAAAAGTAATGCGGGAAAAGAACTTCTATCCTGGTTATGTTTTTATGGAAGTTGCTGATGGCAAACTTACCGAAGATATGATCCTCCATATCAGCAACATCAGCAACATCATGCATTTTCTGACCGATGGTAAAGGCTCCAAAGGCAAAATTATTTCGCTTAGAAAGGCTGAAGTAAACAAGATGCTGGGTAAGATGGACGAAATGGGCGAAAGTGGTGGAATGACCATGAGCGAACCATTCATCATCGGGGAAACTATTAAAATTATAGATGGTGCGTTTAACGACTTCAATGGTGTTATTGAAGAAGTTAATGATGAGAAGAAAAAACTGAAAGTAATCGTAAAAATATTTGGCCGAAGCACTCCTGTTGAATTGAACTATATGCAGGTAGAAAAGTTGAGCTAAGGTTATTGGAAGATATTTTAAAGAGGCAGTGTTACCAGGGTGTATACTGCCTCTTTTTGTTGCCCCCTTTCGGCCGCATTTCAACAACCCACTTTTACGAAAACAACACGGTAGGCACAAAAAAAGACCGCTTATAAAACGAAGTCTTTTTTTGTGTATGCAGTAATAATTATTGATTAAGGTGTTTGATTACCTTCTTGATCAGGCGTTACCTTACCATTAAGATTTAAAGGGTAAGCATACGTTCCTTCAAAACCCGGGTAAATTCCTTCCAGCCTCAAGGTTCCTTTTGTTTTATCAAGCACAGCCATTAGTTCAGTCGTGCTTTTTACCGGTTGCCCATTCACGCTGGTTATTACAAAGTCTTCCTGCATGCGGGTTGTTTTAAGTAGGCCCCCGGTAATCTTCTTTACCTGTACACCACCAGCGATACCATATTGATCGGCTTTTTTCTTATCAAGATTTTCAAATGTGCCACCAAGTTTGTCATTTAAACTTTCAGTGCTGGTTCCGCCTTTTACAATTTCATAGTTGCCGCTTTTATTTCTCAGTGTAATCGATGAGCTCATTTCTTTACCATCGCGGTTGTACGTCACATTAATTTTATCACCCGGTTTGTAGTTGGCAACCTGTTCAACCATTTCCGAACCGCTTTGAATTTTCACACCATTGATTCCGGTAATGTAATCGCCAGTTTTGATGCCAGCTTGTTTGGCGGCGCCATCTGCTGCAACTCCGGAAACATAGACACCTTCACCCGACTTAATATTTTGCTTACGCAATTCTTCTTCAGGGGCATCATCCCCCAAATATTGCAGTCCCATATAAGCTCTTTGTACGGCGCCATATTTTACAAGATCGCCTACAATTTTTTTAACCAGGTTAACTGGTATAGCATAGCTGTAACCTGCATAAGAACCAGTTTGAGATGCTATAGCTGAATTTATTCCTATAAGTTTTCCATCTGTATCAACCAGTGCACCGCCACTGTTACCCTGGTTTACAGCGGCATCAGTTTGAATAAAGGATTCAATAGGGCTATTGCTTTTAGTCCTGTTAAGACCAAGTGAACGGGCTTTAGCACTTACAATTCCTGCCGTTACTGTTACATCAAGTGTCCATGGATAACCAATAGCTAAAACCCACTGACCAAGTTTTACTTCATCGCTGTTGCCCCATGCCAGGTATGGAAGGTTGGTGCCGGTAATTTTTAACACAGCCAGATCACTGCTAGGGTCTGCTCCAATCAGCTCAGCTTTGTAAGATTTTTTGTTGTTAAGTGTAACGTTAATATCATCTGCGTTTTCAATAACATGGTTGTTGGTAACTATATAACCATCGTTTGTAATTACAACGCCGGAGCCACTAGCTCTTTGCTCGGGTATTTGCATATTTCGCTGACTGCCACCGCCAAAGAAATCATCAAAATCATCGCCAAACAAATCGGCAAACGGACTGCGGCGTGGTTGTGCATTCGTAACGGTGCGGGCACCAATTCTTGTTTTAATGTGAACTACTGCAGGTGTAGCTGCTGCTGCAGCCGCGGTAAAATCAATCGGTATTGCTTGATTTGTTGCCTTGTCGCCGTCAAAAAAACCGGCATAATTTGCTGGCAGTTTTCCCGGCTCCTGCGTAAAGTTGTTATTGTTTAAATGGGTTATTTTTTCAACACCCCAAATGCTGGCGAGGGTAGTTGCTATGCTTATTCCAACTATTGCCAGAACGTTTTTTAAGTTCATATTGTTTTTCATGCTTATTACTACTGTTTTTAAAGAAGATACCAAATTAACGCAGCAAAACACTAGCTGATTGATGGCTGGTTTAGTTTAACCGGTGTTTAACAGCAGTTTCAATCCTTATGCCACCGCAGTTGAATCTGTTTAAATGTCATAGAAAAAAATGTTATAAAATTAAAAAACAGCTGTTGTAGGTGAATTTACAAAGGAACATTCATATTATAAACTACCTAAAAACCGCATGGTATCTACACCATCAGAATAATCTGCAAGCGAAGGAGACTGAGCCTTTCCAAATGGAACATGATGGTGGCCAACGATACATTGGATTTCATTCCTGTAAAGTGCAAAATCACTTGGCGGTAATTTATCAAAGTACTCAATATTTACCTGGCTGATGGGTGAAAACAGGGAAGGATTTTCAACCAGTAATACAACACCATTCGTCATGTAATATTTGTTGTTCAGCAAAAGCAATGAAAGGTTATAGTCGTAATTATTTTTAAGTTTTTGGTGGTCATCCATCCATTGATATTTGTTGATGGCACTTAATAATGGCACAAAATCGAATGATTCGGGAACATAGATTTTTGAAACATTTCTACAACCCAGACCAAAATAAAGCATCATATCATCTGCCAGGTTTTCAAGGTCAGCAGTGGTTTCAGCGCCGGTTAAAATAGCTACTGAAGTCCGGTTTTTACGAATAATGCTTGGGTAGTTTCTAAAATAATATTCGAAGTAGCGTCCCGAGTTATTACTGCCGGTTGCTATATATACGTCACAGCCTTTTAATTGCTCTGAAAAAACGACAGTGTCATTTATTCTTTCATCCCATTCTGCCAATTTGTTTACAATATGGGTAATCAATACACTGTCTTTTGAAGAACGTTTGATCAATAATTTATGGCCGCTTACAAAGCCACATAAAAAATCATGAAAACCAACAAGCGGTATGTTTCCAGCCATTACGATGCCTAAAGTTTTTTGATTGGGTCTAATGTCAGGTACTTCGTATTGTTTAACCCAGGCAGCTAACTTCTCAGCATCCAGGTATTCGTTAACAATGTTGGAAATTGCCAAGTCAGTAAACTGCTCAACAAACCAACCATTTTCCAGGTTAGCTCTTTCTTTTACAGCATTCCATGCCCCATCCTGTTGTATATATTGCTTTAATTGCGTTAATAAATTCAATCTTCCGGCTAGTGTAATCATAATTATGTCTGCTTCAATATCAATCACTTACTATTTTTCTTTACCTATAAATCAGGCATTGGTATGATTAAAAATGCCGGTTAAGATTTTTTTAACTTTATGTGGTTAGTCTCGGTTCTCCACTATAATTTTGAACGGCAAATGTAATTTCAAACCAAACATTGCAGGATTAATTATGGCTATTAAAATAACAGACGAATGCATCAACTGTGGTGCCTGCGAACCCGAATGTCCAAACAATGCAATTTATGAAGGTGGTGTAGAATGGGCTATCAGCGATGGTACTTCCGTAAAAGGAACGTTTACCTTGCTTGATGGATCGCAAATTGACGCGGATCAAAAAAATGCTCCGTATAGTGTAGATACTTATTATATCGTTTCCAATAAATGTACCGAGTGCCAGGGTTTTCATGAAGAACCGCAATGTGCTGCAGTGTGCCCTGTTGATTGCTGTGTGCCTGATGAAATGTACCAGGAAACTGTAGACGAACTAATGGCAAAAAAGGAAAGGCTGCACATTTAATTTTTCCTAAACTTGTAAGAAAATGTTGCTATTAATAAAGCAACATTTTACCTTGTATTCAATTGACGGGGATAATACCCCGATTAAAGGCAGCTGATATGTTCTGCCGTACGAGGTGAGGGTAAATTCCTTCACCTTTTGTGCGTTTAATGCCATCCTGTTTCCCGCAACAATAAATGTATTTTATTGGAACTGCTACCAACCTTTTCTTTGCTAAAAATTTATTAATGGGTAAACCACTTATTGCTTTTGTAACTGGCGGTTATAGCGGGGAAGCCGAAATTTCATATAAAAGTGCTATCACCATCCAGAATAATATTGATACTGAAAAGTTTGATTATTACACGATTGATATCCGCAAAGATGGTTGGTGGTGTACTACTGATGGCGCAATTTTACCCGTGGATAAAAATGATTTTTCGGTAACCATTAATGCCCAAAAGAAAATCTTTGATTGTGTTTTGGTTGGAATTCATGGTACTCCGGCGGAAGATGGAAAATTGCCTGGGTACTTCGATATGCTAAACCTGCCTTACACCAATTGCAGTGCCGCAACTTCGGCCATTACTTTTAATAAAAGATTTACTGTTGCGGTGGCGGGTTTAAGCGGTATTCATGTAGCCAAATCTGTACATTTTTTCAGAGGAGAAAATGTGGATATTGATGCGGTAGCCTCACAACTTCGCTTTCCGTTGTTTGTAAAACCAGCTAATGGCGGCAGTTCAATTGGGATGAGCAAAGTGCCCGAAAAAACTGGTTTAGCCCATGCTATTGACAAGGCTTTTAAAGAAGATCCTCAGGTTTTAATAGAAGAATTTATTGAAGGCCGCGAGTTTACTATTGGCGTTGCCAGGCTAAATGGCAAAATAACTCCGCTACCAATAACAGAGGTTATCAGCGAAAACTATTTTTTCGATTTTGAAGCCAAATATGAAGGCAAAAGCAAGGAAATTACGCCCGCAGAAATCGATAACGCCATTGCTGATAAAATTCGAGATGCTGCTAGTAAATTATACCGGGTCTTTAATTGTGATGGTGTGGTAAGGATTGATTTTATTTACAATAAAGCAGTAGGTGAGCCTTTCATGCTTGAAATAAATACAGTGCCCGGGCAAAGTGAAGCCAGTATTGTACCGCAGCAGGTAAAAGCAATGGGTATGAGTCTTAAAGACTTTTATTCGGCCTTGATTGAAGATTGTTTGGCAAGGGCTGGCAAATAGTTAATCAGTTTGTTTAACATCTGCTGCTCTTCATAAAAAATATATTTGCCGGGAATTGATGAAAAGCTTCATTTAACGATGTTACAGTCAACCCTTTTTTCAATTTCTTATTATTCATCCATAAATTTTCCTGGTGTTTAAATTTATAACGCGGCAACATTTTATAGTCAACCTTTTAGTGGCTATTGCCCTATTGTTCGGGATGATTTTTCTCTTGCTATGGACACTTGGAATTATTACAAGGCATGGCGATTACCAAAAAGTGCCTGCTGTTACAGGCAAAAATTATACGGAAGCAATAAAACTATTGGAGTCGAAAGGTTTTTCTGCCGAGGTACAGGATTCGGTTTGGAAAGAGGAACTTGAACCACTAACGGTTATTCGGCAATCGCCGGAACCTGACCAGATGGTGAAAAAGCATCGGCATATTTACCTGACGATTAACCGTAGCCAACCACCTTTAGTTGATGTTCCCAATATGGTGGGTCTGTCCTTTCGAAATGCTGTACTATACTTGAAACAGTTGGGTTTAAAGCTTGGGGATACTACCCGAAAGCCGGATATTGCTAAAGATGCAGTGCTTGAACAAATGTATAATGGTAAACCCATAAGTCCGGCTACCCGTTTATTCCAGGGTAGTACTATTAGTTTTGTGATCGGTAGCGGGATTGGTACTGATGAGTACGAAGTGCCCGAACTTAGGGGAATGACTTTTGCCGGCGCGAAAGCCCTGCTAAACGGAATGGGTTTAAATATTGCCGGGGTGTTACCAGACAGGGATGTTCAGGACCAGGAGAAAGCCTATATATACAAACAAATCCCGGAAAGGACACTTAGAATGCCGGATGGTTTTATCCAGAAAAACAAAATACGTGCAGGTCAAAGTATTGATATTTGGTTAAGTACCGCCAAGCCGGTGGTAATAGATAGTTTACCTCCAAAAATTACCGTTGAAGAATAATTTAAAAACTGCAAGATGAAACAAACCACTGCGGAAACACTAAAAACCAGGCTCGATGCCGGAGAAAAAGTTCACCTGGTTGATGTAAGAGAAGATTACGAAAGAAATGATTTTAATATTGGTGGCCTGCATCATAAGATGGGCGCTATACAGGCCATGGATACCGAACCGCTGGAAGATTGGAAAGACGAAGAAATTGTGTTTTATTGTCGTAGTGGGAACAGAAGCGGGCAGGCTTGCTTAATACTGGAAACTATGGGTTATAAGAATGTTGTGAATTTAGCAGGCGGAATGCTGGATTGGGAGGCAAAGTTCGGCAGGTAAATTTTGTAAAATAAATTAGCAAAGCCACCAATTCATTGGTGGCTTTGCTAATTTATTCATTTATTGTAATAATATAATGCAGTATTTGCAGTTTACGGAAGCTGAATTCTCTAAATTAGAGAACAGTGTATGTTGCTTTTTATAATAACTGGTATTTTAGCGCCAATAATTTTCTCTTTGATAAAGTTTATTCTCAATAATAAAGAAGTCGCAACGAATAAACCTTCCGGCATGCCTTTGCTGGAATTTATCCGCTACCACCAGCATTTGACGGGTACCAAAACCGGTTGCAATGAAGGTGACTGTGGAGCGTGCACTATTCTTATAGGAGAACTGATTGATAACGAAGTTCAGTACCGCACTTATACTTCCTGTCTTACTGCGCTTGCCAATGCCCATGGCAAACATGTGGTAACCATTGAGGGGTTAAATCTTGACAAAGCAACGGGTGAGCAGGGTGCGGAAACATTAAATCCAATTCAATTGGCTATGTACGAGGAGTCCGCTACCCAATGTGGTTTTTGCACGCCGGGTTTCGTGATTTCTTTAGCTGGTTTTTGCCTAAGCGGAAAAGCGGCTACTAACCAAAATGCCATCGCAGCTATTGATGGAAACATCTGCCGCTGCACTGGTTATAAAAGCATAGAGAAAGCTGCCGCACGGGTTGCTGCTTTAATGGACACAAATAAAGACCAGGAGCCAATAGAATTTCTGACAAGCCAACAAATACTACCCAATTATTTTAAAGGGGTTAAGGAAAAATTACAACTTTTAAATTCGACCCTAAATGGGCATCAGAGCGATAATGCTACATCCTGGCTGGTGGGTGGCGGAACTGATTTATATGTACAGCAGCACGAAGAAATAAAGGATGCTGACGTTCGCTTTGTAGTAAAAAGTTTAGATAATAATAGTATTAAGAAAATAGTTGGCAGATGCATTATTTCATCGCATGCAACCGTAACAGATTTGCTGGAATCCAAAATTATGAACCAGTATTTTCCAGCCTTACAAAAGCATTTGAAGTTGGTTTCTTCCACACCTATCCGCAACATGGCCACCATTGCCGGCAACTTTGTAAATGCTTCTCCTATTGGCGATTTTACTATTTTCTTTTTAGCGCTTAATGCACAGCTTGTGTTAAGCAATGGAAATACCACCCGTGAAATTTCACTCCGCAACTTCTACAAAGGCTATAAAAAGTTGGATAAACATGCTGATGAACACATAGAAAATATTTGGTTTGAATTACCTGCCCCTAACAGCTTTTTTAATTTTGAGAAGGTAAGCAAACGCACCAACCTTGATATAGCCAGTGTAAACACCGCCATCCATATTGTGTTTAAAGACAATACCATTTTATCTGCAAGGGTTTCCGCCGGTGGCGTTGGTCCCATTCCAAAATATCTGGAAAAAACTTCGATGTTTTTGACAGGGAAGGAAATCAAAGCAGAAAATATAACGGCGGCCCTGGAAATAGCTCAAACAGAAATTTCACCAATTAGTGATGCCCGCGGATCTGAAGCCTATAAACGACTTCTTCTAAACCAACTCATACAAGCACACTATATCGAATTTAATTCATACGCTGCATTCTAAAGATGTCAAATCATAGCAACCATAATGCACAGGGGCATCCCTTTCCTCAAGGAGAGGGAACGAGGGTGAGGCTGCTTGACGCCATCACGCACCTCCGCGGCGAATCAATTTATCTCGATGATATTCCCGTGCTCAGTGGCACACTGTACGGAGCTGCTTACGGATCACCTGTTGCACATGCCCATATTAAAAGCCTTGATATTAGCGATGCAGAGCAACAGCCCGGCGTAGTAAAAATTTTCACTGCAAAAAATATTACTGGTCAAAACCAAATAGGCGGAATCATTCCTGATGAGCCGTTGTTGGCAGACCATGTTGTTGATTTCTGCGGTATGCCGGTCGCTTTCGTAGTGGCTGAATCAGTTGATATAGCCCGTGCTGCTGTAAAAAAAATTAAAGCTGAATACGGATTAATGCCGGTAATAACCGATCCACGAGAAGCAAAGGCGAAAGGTGAATTAATTGTGCCGGCGAGAACGTTTAGCCTTGGCGATACAAGTGCTGCCTTGCAGCAATGCGCCCATGTTTTTGAAGGCGTGGCGGATACAAATGGACAAGAACATCTTTACATTGAAACACAGGGCGCTTATGCTATTCCGCAAGAAGACGAGTCCATCAAAATTTATTCATCCACGCAGGGACCAACTGCTGTGCAACGTGCTGTTACCAGGGTGCTCGGCATCCCAATGCATCGCATTGAAGTAGATGTTAAGCGACTCGGTGGTGGTTTTGGTGGTAAAGAAGACCAGGCAAATACCTGGGCTGCTCTATGCGCCATGGCGGCTTTCATCTTAAAAAAGCCGGTAAAATATGCCCTGCACCGCATGGAAGATATGGCCATGACCGGCAAGCGACATCCATATTCATCCGACTTTAAAATTGGTCTAAGTAAAGACTTTAAAATCCTTGCTTACGAAGTCACATTTTACCAAAATGCGGGTGCTTCCGCTGATTTATCGCCGGCGGTACTGGAGCGCACCTTATTCCATTGCACCAATTCTTATTTCATACCAAACGTAAAAGCAAAGGCTTACAGTTGCCGCACAAATCTGCCGCCAAATACTGCCTTTCGCGGCTTTGGTGGCCCACAGGGAATGTTTGTAATTGAAGCGGCTATTGCAAAAGCGGCAGACGAATTGGGAATTGATGCCGCTGTCATCCAAAAGAGAAACCTCAATAAAACCGGGGATGAATTTCCGTTCGGTCAAAAAGTAGTAAGTGAAGCCGTTGAATGCTGGGAGAAAGCCGAAAGCTTGTATCATGCAGCCGAACTTCGGGAAAACATAGCATCCTTCAATGCAGCAAATAGCCTTAAGAAAAAGGGAATGGCGTTTATGCCAGTATGTTTCGGTATTTCATTTACCAATACTATGATGAACCAGGGTCGGGCGCTGGTGCATGTGTATACTGATGGAAGCGTAAGTGTGAGCACCGGCGCCGTGGAAATGGGGCAGGGAGTTAACACCAAAATGCTGCAGGTTGCAGCGCAGGTTTTCTCACTGCCAATATCTTTCATAAAAATACAAAGTACAAACACTGGCCGCATTGCCAATACTTCACCCAGTGCCGCAAGTGCCACGGCCGACTTAAACGGTAAAGCTACCTGGATGGCCTGCACCGCCATCCTGAACCGGTTAAAAGAAATCGCCGCAAAAGATTTGCATGTGGCAATTGAAGCCATAGAAATAAAAGACCAGGCAGTGCTTGTAAACGGCATTGAATCTGGCGTTGAGTGGAAACAGTTGATCATGATGGCCTATGCGCAACGGGTAAGTTTAAGCGAGCATGCCCATTATGCCACGCCCGAAATCAATTACAACAAATTGCAGGAGAAAGGTCATCCGTTTGCCTACCATGTATTTGGTACAGCCATCACTGAGGTTACGGTAGATTGTCTTCGTGGCATTTATACGATAGATTCGGTAAAGTTGGTGCACGATTTTGGCGCCAGCATGAATCCTGCCATCGACCGTGGCCAGATTGAGGGTGGATTGGTGCAGGGAATCGGCTGGATGACCATGGAAGAAGTGATTTATGACAATGAAGGCCGCCTGCGCAGCAATGCTTTGTCTACTTACAAAGTGCCCGACATCTATTCCGTTCCCAAAGAAATAGCCATTGATTACCTGCAAACACAAACCGACAACCTTGCTATTTTCCGGTCGAAGGCCGTAGGTGAACCGCCGCTGATGTATGGCATTGGTGTTTATTTTGCTTTGCGCAATGCAATTAAGGCATTTAATCCCAATTCGAATATTGCCTTTGATGCACCATTGACTCCTGAAAAAGTGTTAATGAACTTATACCCCGCTGTAGAATCTGACTTGGTTGGCGAATCTGAATCTACAGCAGTTGCAGTTTGATTTTTTGGAGCCGGTCATTTGAACATGTGTCAGCAACGGTCCCGCTATCCGCTGTAGCTCCGTTCGCTCAGGCGAAACGGAGGCTGCCGCTGCTATCGGGGCTAATTTCTCAACGCAAGTATCTTTATTCAGCTTTTGAGCTTACTGCTATTTTTCATCCGGAAATTGTCGGGCGTGAACTTTGGCCAATAGAGCGAAAAAGGGTTGCGATATTTTTTTGGCCTAAATTGCTTCTAAAACCAATCTGATGGGTAATAATATTTTATACGAAAAATTGGAACTGCTGCCTGATAGGTTAAAGCAGGAAGCTTCTGATTTTATTGAGTTTCTATTTCAAAAGGCTTTGAAAGAAGAAATAGTTATTACAGGTGCTAAGCCGGTTTTTGGAAGCGCCAGAGGGAAAGTTCACATGGCAGAAGATTTTGATGGACCGCTTGAGGATTTTAAAGATTACATGTAATGGATTGCTTACTAGACACACATGCTTTTCTTTGGTTTATAAATGCCGATGCTGTACTATCAGACAAGGCAAAAAAATTTATAGAAGAATCCTCAGCTATTAAGTATGTCAGTATAGCCTCAATTTGGGAAATAGCAATTAAGCTGAATATCGGCAAGCTGGTTTTAGATTTCCCTTTTGAAGAATTAAGGCAACATTTATTCATTAACAATTTTAAGTTGCTTCCCATCACCTTTGATGATTCGGCTATTTTAACTTCATTGCCATTACATCACAAAGATCCATTTGACAGGGTGCTGATTGCACAGGCAATAAACAATAATCTTTTCGTCATTTCAAAAGACCCATTTCTACAATTGTATAAAATTCCTTTAATCTGGTAAGCAAATCAATTACATCAATTCCTCCTGCGGATACCGGGTGGATTGCTTCA
>JBKJNG010000357.1:0-6489 GCA_046596065.1 Phnomibacter sp.
GGTGTCTGCCGGAACAAAAAACTTTGCCAGCTATACCAACCTTGCACCGGGCAATTATATTTTCAGCGTAAAAGCAGATAATGAAAATGATACAACACCCGAAACTTCTTTCAATATAATTATTGCACCACCTTTTTGGAGAACATGGTGGTTTGAATCTTTGTTGTTTGGCGGTATAATTATCGCTGTATACCAGTTTATAAAATGGCGAATAAAAAATATAAAAGATGTTGAAGCTGAAAAGCTAAAGGTGCAGGAATTAAATGCAGAACAATACAGGAACAAACTTGAAATGGCACAGATCATTAATTACTTTTCATCGTCGCTGATAAATAAAAATACGGTGGATGACGTGTTATGGGATGTGGCAAAAAATCTTATTGGAAGAATGGGTTTTGAAGATTGTATGATGTATTTGTGGAATGCTGAAAAAACCAAAATGATCCAGCGTGCGGGTTATGGCCCCAAAGGTTCAATGGAAGAAATTGAGAACAGTTATTTTGATGTAATTATCGGGCAGGGTGTGGTTGGATATGTAATGCAAACGAAGGAAGCGGTATTGATTCCCGACACTTCAAAAGATCCGCGTTATCGTGTTGATGAAATGGAAAGGCAAAGCGAAATAACAGTCCCGATAATTTATAATGATGAATTAATAGGCGTGATTGACAGTGAACATCATGAAAAGCATTTTTATACGCAGCAGCATATCCAGGTGCTAAGCACTATTGCCACACTCACCGCCAATAAAATTAAATCGATAGAATCGGAGCAATCGTTGCAGCAAACAAGAATTGAAATGCTGGGCATTAATGAAAAATTATCGGAAGCTAAACTTGAAGCCATCCGAAGCCAGATGAACCCGCATTTTATTTTCAACTGCCTTAACTCCATTGATAATCTTATACAAAATAATGAGAACGATAAAGCCACAACCTATCTCTCAAAATTTGCGAGGCTTATTCGTTCGGTGTTAGAAACATCAAACAGTAATACAGTGCCCTGCTGGAGGGATATGGAAACATTGCAATTATACCTGGAACTGGAAGCGTTAAGGTTTGATAATAAATTTTTGTACGAGATAAAAATGGCGGATGAAATTATGCATGGCGATTACAAAGTACCGCCGCTTGTTATTCAACCCTTTGTCGAGAACGCCATACACCACGGCTTACTAAATAAAATTGAGCAGGATAAAAAATTGCAGGTAATGGTTTTTGTTGAAAACCATCATATTATTTACACTATTACCGATAATGGCGTTGGCAGGGCTAAAGCGGCAACTTATAACCAGCTAAACAGGCTTGCGCATAAATCAATGGGCCTGCAGCTTACAACAGAACGCATAAATCTTTTTAATCATCTTACAGAGGGGTCGGTACAAATAACAGATTTGTATGATGAAAATGGTCAGCCTGCAGGAACAAAAGTGGAAGTATTACTCTGTCAATCTTAATATATAAAACTATGCTTACCGCCATAATTATTGATGATGAAAAAAGTAGCCGGAATGCTTTACGCAAGAAGCTTGAAAATAATTGTACGGATATTTTAATTACAGGCGAATGTGAAAATGGAGAAGAGGGTATTAAAATGCTGCATGAGCAGGATCCTGATATTGTTTTTTTAGATGTGGAAATGCCGCGTATGAATGGTTTTACCATGTTGCAACAATTGGAAAATAAAAATTTTGAAGTGATTTTTATTACTGCATACGATCATTATGCTATTAAGGCAATTAAGTTTAGTGCGCTCGATTACCTGGTAAAACCCGTAGCGGTTGAAGACCTGAAACTGGCGGTGGAAAAGGCGGTTCTTAAAAGAAAAAAAATTACTGCTAATGAGCGGATTGAGATCTTACTACAGAATTTAATGCAGGAGAAAAAAGAACTGCAGCGCATTGCCATTCCTTCAATGGATAGTCTTCATTTTATAGAAACGGGAAATATTATTTACCTCGAAGCACACAGCAATTATACCTGCTTTTATTTAACGAATAATGAAAAGATAACCGTTTCAAAAACCCTGAAAGATTTTGAAGAATTATTGCCCGCTACTATTTTTATCCGGGTTCATCATTCTTATATTATTAACAAAAACCTGGTAGTAAAATATATAAAGGGAGAAGGCGGACAGGTGGTAATGAAAAATGGCGTTACGCTTGATGTGGCGAGGCGTAAAAAAGATGAGTTTATGAAGGCTATCTCGAAATAGCTGGCTGCATTTTTCGCGAATTGAAACGTTACCTGCTTCCCGGTATTTATATTGATGTGAAACGTTATTTCCTGCAATACACGTCTGATTCTTCCACCGGGTTTTTTTATCTAAATCAATATTATTAGCGCTTTTGTTAAATCCCCAGTTAAACAGGCGTTCGAAATAAGGAAGCACTTTACTTTGTTTGATCTTGTTAAGAAAATAAATTTCATGTTCCTTTTCTTTCATCCCCATTTCATAAAGAATAAGATCCCAATCGTGGATGCCTGGTTTGTTGAAGTATTGCTTCATCCAAAAGTATTCGCACACATTGCCACTCTCTAATTTTCCTGCAAAGAAAAAAGGCATAAACCAGCCGATAACATAACAACTTGCGGAGATGATTTTGCCAATAATTGCAAAGCGTATTTCGTACCAACGCGGAACTGCAATGCCGTAATGCTGCATAATAACAAAAACTTCGCTCCGGTGATTCCATTCGTCAATTTCAATTTGATCAATGGCAATTTTTTCATTCTTATTTTTTACAGAACCTGCATGCCCCTGGTAAGCATAAGCCGCTGCTTTTTCAGCTGAATATGCTTTCTTTAAGGAATTAATTAATTGTGGGTGAGGAAGTTTTTCGTGGACTGGTTTGTTTTCCGATATTGATTGGCGGAAGTCAGGGCTAACTAAAGAATTAATATTTGAATTAGTTGAAAGGTAAGCCAGTAAATTAGTAAGCTTTTACATCATTACCCGATTTAAAAAATATCCAAAACTATTATTGAATATATTTAGGCCAAGCAATATTAAACGATGAAAAAAACACTGCTACCTGCCTTGCTGATATTACAAATTTCAGCCTTCGCTCAAACCCTTTCTGAAAATTATTTAGCAGATTCTGCTTCGGTTGAACAACGCGGTGTGCCTAAGGGAGAAGTTTTAAAATTCACCTTTGATAGTTCAAAGATTTTTCCGGGAACATGGCGGGAATATTGGGTGTATGTTCCTGCGCAGTATACTGCTGATAAACCTGCCTGTGTATATGTAAACCAGGATGGTATTCAATGGAACGCACCTACTGTTTTTGATAATCTTATTTATAGAAAAGAAATGCCGGTAACCATCGGCGTTTTTATAAATCCCGGTGTTGTTAAAGCTGCCAATGATAATGCGCTTAATCGTTATAACCGCAGCTTTGAATACGATGGACTTGGTGATGCCTATGCCCGTTTTATTTTAGAAGAGATATTGCCGGAGGTAGAAAGGAAAAAAGCAAGTAACGGCCGTGAAATTCATCTTTCAAAAAACGGAAACGACCGTGCCATTGGCGGAAGCAGCAGTGGCGCTGTTTGTGCTTTTACGGCAGCCTGGGAGAGGCCTGCTGCTTTTACACGAGTATTTTCAGCTATTGGCACTTACGTCGGATTACGTGGCGCTGAGCGTTATCCAACACTTATTCGTAAGTATGAACCAAAGCCACTGCGGATTTTTTTACAGGATGGCGCAAACGATCTTAATATATATGCCGGTGATTGGTGGAAAGCCAATGAAACCATGGAAAGGGCACTTAGTTTTTCAGGCTACGAAGTGCAGCATGTTTGGGGCGAAGGACAACACAATGGCAAGCACGGCACTGCTATTTTTCCGCAGGCAATGCGCTGGCTATGGAAAGACTGGCCAGCAAAAATTAAACAGGGAAGTTCTAAAAACCAGGTCTTAAGCGATGTATTGATTCCAGGGGAAGAATGGCATTTAGTGGGAGATGGTTACACGTTTACAGAGGGCACTGCAATAAACAAATTGGGTGACGTTTTTTACCAGGATATTCCGAACTCAAAAACCTATAAAGTTGATGTTGATGGCAAACTCACTACGCTAAATATAAATGCAAAAAAAAGCAGTGGTACTTCATTTGGTGCGGATGGAAAACGCTATGTAGTTGCCAGTGCCACCAAACAAATTATTGCCTATGATGAAGCAGAGAAAGAAACAGTGGTAGCGGACAGTATTTCGGGTAATGATATTGTGGTGGCCAACAATGGAAACATTTATATCACCTCGCCCGATGGTATTCAAAAGCCCAGCAAATTATATTTGATCAGGCCCGGCGAAAAACCGGTTGTTGTAGATGAAGGATTAAAGTTTGCAAATGGTGTTACACTTTCACCCGATCAAACACAATTATATGCTACAGAATCGGCCTCGCACTGGGTTTGGGTGTACCAGGTTAAGGCAGATGGAACGCTTGCATATAAGCAACGTTATGGCTGGTTGCACGTAGCGGATAATGATGAAAACGCATGGAGTGATGGACTGCGTTGCGATACCGCAGGCAGAGTATATGTCGCATCGCGTTTAGGCATTCAAATACTCGATCAGACAGGCCGTGTAAATGCTATTATACCAATACCACAGGCCGGCGCATCCAACCTTTGTTTTGGCGGTAAAAATTTCGACATCATCTATGTAACGGCGGCAGATAAAGTATATAGCCGTAAACTAAAAGTACGCGGCGCAAATACATTTGACAAGCCTGTAAAACCTGTTGCGCCAAAGTTGTAAACGCTATTCTCTAATTTAATGTCGTTCAGTTTAGTCGGGCAGTTCTTAAATTAAGTGCTGTTTCTTAAGAATACTAACATTCATTTTCCTATCATTGTAATGTGTTGTAACTGTGTATTTATACATTATTATAAAAACAAAAACTAAGGTTCATCATTCTCCCATTTATATTTTTACTCAAAGCTACTTCATGAAAAAACTGTTTTTATTTCTCCTGGTGTCATTCGCTTGCGCCTCATTTATTACTGCACAAAAAATTGCTGTTTCGCCCGATGTTGCAACCGCAGGTTTTTCTAGAGAACGCTTAAAAAGAATTGATACCAATATGAAAGAGTGGGTAGACAAAGGATACATGCAGGGTGCTGTTGGTCTTGTAATTCATGATGGTAAAATCGTGTATTATAATGCGACGGGCTTCAATGATACAGAAGCGAAAACAGCCATGAAAAAAGATGATATTTTTCGCATTGCATCACAAACAAAAGCCATTACCAGCGTTGCGGTTATGATGTTATATGAAGAAGGGAAATTTCTACTGGACGAACCTGTTTCAAAATATATTCCCGCTTTTGCCAAACAGAACGTGCTGGCGACTTTTAATGAAGTGGATTCCAGCTATACAACGGTACCAGCTAAACGGGAAATAACCATTCGCGACCTGCTTACCCACACGTCCGGACTTGGATACGCACAAATCGGGAGTAAAGAAGCAACCGCCATCTATGCAAAAAATAACATAACAGCAGGTCTTGATGTAAAAAACGACCGGTTAGCTGATGCAATGACCCGGTTAGGAGCCCTGCCATTATTGTTTCAACCCGGAGAAAAATGGATGTATGGGTTAAATGTTGATCTTCTCGGTTACCTGGTTGAGGTATGGAGTGGTAAAACGCTGGAGGCTTTTTTTGAAAGTCGCATTTTCAAACCGCTCGGCATGAACGATACTTACTTTAATATACCCGGCTCAAAAGCTGGAAGGCTGGTACCAGTATACAACGAGGATTCATTGGGGCACCTGCAAAAAATGGCCGATGAACAGCTGGGTATGAGGGCCGACTTTCCGCTGCGCAAAAAAAGCTATTTCTCCGGCGGCGGCGGCCTAAGCTCTACCATTTTCGACTACGCCATTTTTCTGCAAATGATGTTAAACGGCGGCGTATACAACGGCACCCGGTTGCTTAGTAGCAACGCTGTTCGTATGATGACCATGAACCAAATTGGCGACCTTTCCCTGGGCGATGATAAGTTTGGTTTGGGTTTTGCTATTGCCACCGAAAAAAGCAGTGCCGTTTTTCCTGCCCAGGCCGGTACCTATAGTTGGGGCGGGGCATTTACCACTTCTTACTGGGTCGATCCAAAAGAAAAATTAGTGATTCTTTTTTACCGGCAGCTGCTTGGGTCTTCACACGGTAACCTTTCAGATTATTTCAGGGTGCTTACTTACCAGGCTTTGAATGATTAATGGAAATAAATGGCTGAAGGGTAGTTTGAAGTTTCACAAACAGGTTAATCATTGCTCCACAAGTACCAAGTGCTTAATCTTCTACGATCGTAAGTGTAGGTTATATGCACTTTGCCATCGGCAGTTTGTATAATGCTGGGTGACTAAATGCTTCCTTTGATCAACTTCAAGGAAAAAATCAGGTAGTATGTTGGTAATTGAGTGGTTTTGGTTGTATAAATAAAATTGCGGATGGGCACAAAAAAATCCCTCCAAAATGGAAG
>JBKJNG010000251.1:0-3912 GCA_046596065.1 Phnomibacter sp.
ACTGCGATAAATTTTATAACCGCACAGTCGATTTGATTAACCAGTACAACCCCGATTTATTATACTTTGATGACACTGCATTACCCCTATGGCCAGTAAGTGATGCAGTGTCATCAAAGTATAATAAATCGGGGTTGTACTGGTTAATCAAATCGACTGTGCGGTTATAAAATTTATCGCAGTATGCATTGCTTGGCTTAGCAGCAAGATTGGCCCAGTCCCATTGATTGAAAATATTTTTCGGATCCTTGTCTTTTGGACTTAGGGGATGATCTTGTGCATATAATTCCTGCGGATCGAGTTTACTCCACCAGTTTCCATTGCCGTCTTCCTTTTTTATATTGCCATCGTAAGGTACACCAGCCAACGGACCTTTTGTGTCAGCCTGTTGTGCCACCTGGTACCAGGTCCATGCATGCGAAGCATGCACGCTTACACCAAAGCGCAAACCATTTTTGCGTGCTGCTTTTTCCCAACCACCAATCAGGTCTTTTTGCGGGCCATATTTTGTGGCGCACCAGGTTTGGTATTTGCTGTTGAAGTTGTCGAAATTGTCGTGATGATTTGCTAAGGACACAAAGTATTTAGCGCCAGCACGTTTGTATAATTCCAGCAGTTGTTCCGGGTTCCATTTTTCTGCTTTCCATTCATGTATCACATCTTTAAAACCAAACTTTGAAGGATGTCCATATTTGGCAACATGATAATTGTATTGTTCACTGCCTTCAATGTACATGTTGCGTGCATACCAGTCGCCAAATTCAGGCTGACATTGCGGACCCCAGTGTGCCCATATTCCAAACTTCGCATCCCGAAACCAATCGGGCACAGCATACTGTTTTAATGAATCCCATGTTGGCTTAAAAGGCCCTTTCATCATGGGCTCGTTCACATCAGGGATCTCAAAAAAAGGATTTGCATTGATGGCGTTACTTAACCACAACGCAGGCACAACTGTACCAAGATTTTTTAATACTGTTCTTCTTTTCATAAAGCAATATTTTTTAATTCATTTTGTATTACAAGTAAAATTGCATGCGAAGCATAGCAGCATGTTACGCATAATTAGCATTTTGCTTAACAGCATTACCCAATGCAGATAATTTAAGTAATCATTCAACTATACTAACCATCACTTCTTTCATCAAAAAAAATTTTCTTAGGATGTTTACCAGAAAGCAGTATACAATGCAATAAGAATTCCAACTATGATTACGGAGCCGATAACAAAATCGTTTCTTACTTTAAACATGCTGTTATCAATTTCAATTGCATGCTTATTGGTGATGGGTTTTGGCTTTGCAACACTCATGACAATCATAATAATTACAATGGTTACAAAGGTGATTGTCATACGATCTAAAAAAGGATAATCGGGAAACGCACCGCCACTCCAGTAAGGTAAAAACTTTAAGAGCGTTGAGATCGGAATGGTTAACAATGCGCCGGCCAAAGCAGCGGATGCAGTGGTTCTTTTCCAAAACAAACCCAACAAAAAAATGGCTAGCACTCCGGGTGATATAAAACCTACGTATTCCTGTATAAACTGGTAGGCCTGGTCGAGTGATTTTAATGCAGGTGTTACGATTGCAGCAATCAGCATGGAAATAATAACTGCCCATCTTCCAACGCGTACCAGCTTCTTTTCGCTGGCGGCTTTATTAAAATATTTTCGATAAATATCCAATGAAAAAATGGTGGAAATACTATTGGCTTTACCAGCCAGTGATGCAACGATAGCAGCTGTTAATGCAGCAAAGGCAACACCTTTTAAACCTGCAGGCAACAGGTTCATTAAGGTTGGGTATGCATGGTCGGGCTTTACAATGCCGCCATCGCTCATTTCCTGCTGAAACAACCCTTTTTGATGCAACACATACATGGCTATGCCCGGTAATACTGCAATTACCGGCACCAGCAATTTTAAGAATGCAGCAAATAAAATTCCCCTGCGGGCAGTTTGCAGATCAGCGCCCAAAGCACGCTGTACAATGTACTGGTTGCAACCCCAGTAAGCAAGGTTATTTACCAGCATTCCGCCTATTAAAACCGACAAACCGGGCAACTCTTTGTAGTGCGGGTTCGATCTATCGAAAATCATGTGAAAATGCGTGGGCGCTTCTCTCCGCAACACACTTAATCCTTTTAAAATATTACCGCCATAACCAAAATTTTCTGATAATAGTGACAGTGCTAAACACGTAGTGACCAATCCTCCTAAAATAAGTACCATTACCTGTACCACATCGGTGTAGCCAATTACCTTCATACCACCGAGTGTAACAATAACTGAGAAGAAACTGAGACCAGCGATACACCATTCGAAACTGATACCAGAGATCGATGTAATTGCCAGGGCACCGAGGTAAATAATGGAAGTTAGGTTTACAAAAACATACACCAATAACCAGAACACAGCCATGATGGTACTTACCTTATCGTTATACCGCTTTGCTAAAAATTGCGGCATGGTGTAGATCTTATTTTTCAGGTAAATAGGAATGAAAAAAACGGCTACAATAATCAGCGTTGCAGCGGCCATCCATTCATAAGTTGAAATAGCAAGGCCCAGCGCAAAGCCGGAGCCCGACATGCCAATAAAATGTTCAGCAGAAATGTTGGAAGCAATGAGTGATGCACCAATCGCCCACCAGGTTAAAGAACCTTCTGCGAGGAAAAAATCTTTGGAGCTGGCAACTTTTGATTTCTTTTTATTGTAGATGTAATACCCGTATACAGATATCAAAATAAAATAAACAAAGAAGACAATGTAATCGGCCGTTTGTAGTGTATGCATTCGTTTCTATTATGTGAGCTTTCGCCAGTTTTGTGAGTGGTCAGTGGTGAAGCGTGAAATCTGAAATCTGAAATGTCAAAAGGCATAACTGAATAAATAAATTAATAATCGATTCCGGAGCACTCACGATTCACCACTCACATTTCACTTTGTTATCGTTGCCGAATATATCATCTTACCGGTATCGTCAATGGTTTGAACCAATAGTTCTTTGGGCGTTACCGAAAGTACCATAAAGCCATATTCTGAAGCGGCCATTTTTCCTTCGGGAGCTAATTTTACCGGTGTTTTTTCGGAGGCAGCGCCGGAAATTAAATGATGCAAATTACCCGTTACCATGTGCTGTAAATTATGCTCGTGACCCGCAAGGAAAACATCTACACCATATTTATCAAACAAAGGTTTCAGGCTGCCGCGAATGGCTTTCGTATCGTAACCTTCCACCCTGCCGCCACTGCTGTACATGGGATGATGACCCACGACGATCTTCCACTTAACATTCTTACCGGCATTGGCCAACTGGTCTTTTATCCAGTTTTTTTGAGCCGTTGAATCCTGGGTTTTTACATTAGGCCCATACTCGCTATTACTATAAAAAGAAGGTATCAGCGGGTTAGTATCAATAAACAGTATCAATACCTGCTGCGTAGTATCGTTATTAATAGGGAAACTTTTGGCATAATACCTCGCAGGCATTTTCCAGCGACGGCTTATTTTACTATAAGCAACCTGCGCATCGGGATTGCTTTTGTAATCGTGATTACCAAGTACAACGTACCAGTCCCATTGCAATGAAAATGCGGTATAAATATCTTCGAATGAATAATGGAATAAAGGATCGAACTCGCTGATAACACCACTTGGATAAAAATTATCGCCTGCGGCAATAATGAACTGCGCATTTATAGCTGTGGCGGTTTTGCCCATTTGCGCCGCCACCTGTTTTTGATGGCCCTCGCCATTGCGTCCCCAATCGCCCATGGCAATAAAATTCAGGGCGTCCGCCTTCCTGATAAGCGTGTCGCTTGTTGGCAGGTCTGTACTGTCTTTTATTAAAACCTGTGCCTGCAAACCAACGCTGTAGAAAAGGATCATTAAAGCGGGAAAAAATATTT
>JBKJNG010000411.1:0-3251 GCA_046596065.1 Phnomibacter sp.
CATAAGTAAAGATTCCTTCGTGCAAACCATTCGATGATAACTCCGCCAGGTTTGGAACTCTTACACCGGTTGCAACATTTATTTTCAGGTTGAAATTTTTATTTGGCAGATAGCTGAACCCGGAAAACAAATTGTAATAAGGCGAGAATTTTGTGAACGGTTTTATGTCTTTATCCGGGCCGTTTACGGCGGCTGTAAAAAAAGTTTTAATCCATTTTTCACCAACGCCAATTCCATTTTCAAATATTAGTTTGTCGTGCAGGTTCGTTTCATAATAAACTGATAAGTTGGCTTCCTGCAAATTAGCGTCAGGAATAATTTTACGGGAGCCAAAATTTGTATTGTCCTCGAATGAACCCAAAGTGGAAAAAATTATTTTATGTTTCTCGTTTAGTTTTTTCTCATACTTAAGCAGGTATTGCAATGTAAGCAGGTGCATGTTCAGGCTAATAGCGCCACCGCCCTCGTTTTCCATTCTTTCATTTGACTGTACACCAGCATTAATGGTCAATTTTGAATTATGCTTAAGCTGTATTTTATTTTCTGATGAAAGTATATTGAGGAAAACAAGATGGGCCGGGTTTACATTTAATTTTCTGCTCCAGCGGTCATCGGGAAAAACAAAATTATACACATCATTAAAAATGAAACCATAGCGGTTGAATGAACTGGAAAAATTATTGTTTGATACCCAGTGTTTTTTCTGAAAACCAAAAGTTGATTTTATATAATAACCATCAAAGCGGCTATTCAATACCCGGTTGTTATTACCATCGCTGTAGTCAGCGTTATTTTCAAAACCTGCTCTTATTCGAAGCCAGTTTTTTCCATTGTTTACTTTGTATCCGCCCTGTATTAATCCGCCAAGTGTGTTTGTATTGGCCTTTATTGAAAAATCTGTTTCCCGCTCATACAGCCTGGGCTTGCCTTCTTCCACCACGTTCACGATGCCACCAATGGCTTCGGTACCATACAATACGCTCATTGGCCCTTTAATAAGTTCAACTTTTGAAAGACCGATATCTGAAAGGCCCATGCCATGTTCATCCTGCCATTGCTGGTTATCGAATTTTAAACCACTGAGCAGCACAAGTACCCTGTTTCCATACAATCCTCTTATAACGGGTTTGGCAATGGCAACACCGGTACTAAGCATGCTAACGCCGGGGGTTTTTGCCAGCAGATCGGCCAGGTTATAATTGCCATATTTTTTCAGGCTATCAATATTAAGGGACGATATGTTTAATGATGTTTGTTTCAGGGGCTCTTCTTTATAAGCCGTTACAGTTACATCCTGCAGGTTGATAACAGAGTCCTTGTTTTGAGCAAAGGATTGCAGCCCCCAAAAGCAAAAAGTTATCAATAAGCCTTTAATCATACACCTTTTATTCCTTTTATCTGTACCCAAAAAACCAAGCGTTTTTTAAAAAGGTATCAATACCTGAACACGATGGACAATAATTTCTGTGTATTGCTGCTTACAAGGCCTTTCCTGGCAAAAAAATGATTGTCGTTCCAGCAAAAAAATACAACTTTTTACTGTTGCGAATGTAGGGTTTGGCGTTTAGCAAATTGTATTACCGTTATTTTATTATTTCCCCGCGTTGCATAAACACCAATTTTTACCCTGGAGGCAATTTAAAATCTGGAAACAATTCAAAATTTGTAGGCAATCCAAAATCAATGAATTGGAATGTAGCATTAGCCCATTCATCAAATGAAAAATCTTTTATTAATATGGCTTTAGTCGAATAATAAATTCAGGAGGGATAGATGAATTTATCAGCAAATATTTATTTGAGAAATTCAAAAATTAATTGTTTTCCTCCAGATAAATCTGGAGGCAATTCAAAATCTGGAGACAATTCAAAATTTTGAGACAATTCAAAATTTTGAGACAATTTAAAATCCTGAGGGCAATCCAAAATCAATTAATTAGAATGCGGCTTTAGCTTATTCTCCAAATTCAATTGGAAAATCCCCAAATCTCCCTGGCTCTGCCATTTTGTTTTTACCATTCCCTGCTAATAATGCACAATAAAAAGATAAAACAGTAAAATGTTTGAAACAACAATTGCCGCATCTTGCATTAACTATAACTTATCTTTCATTACCAATTGCTTTGCATGAACAAATTACTGACCATTTTATTGCTAACGCCGTTTAGCCTGCTGGCTCAAAATAATTACCAGCCCTCAGCCTCCAATATCGAAGCCCGCAAAACCTTCCAGGATAATAAATTTGGCATGTTTATTCACTGGGGTGCATCGAGTGTGTTGGGCGATGGCGAATGGGTGATGAATAACCGTAACATAAAAGTGCATGAGTACAACAGGCTGCAACATATTTTTAACCCCATCGATTTTGATCCTGTAAAATGGGTAGCTACTGCAAAAGGTGCTGGTATGAAATACATCACTTTTATTACCCGACACCATGATGGTTTTAGTAATTGGGATACCAAACAATCTGATTGGAAAATTACCAATACCGCATGGGGGAAAGATGCGGTGAAACTGCTAGCGGATGAATGTCATAAGCAGGGAATTAAACTGGTATTGTATTATTCGTTGCTCGATTGGTACCGCACCGATTACCAGTATGAAACCGGCAGAACCGGTAAGGGAACAGGCCGCACCCAAAAAAGCGATTGGAATAGTTATATCAATTTCATGAAAGCGCAGTTAACCGAATTGCTTACCAATTACGGAGATATTGCAGGCATTTGGTTTGATGGCCATTGGGACCAGACAAATGAAGAAGGTTCAGCCGACAGAACATCTCGCATTAACTGGCATTACGATGAAATTTATGGCCTGATACATAAATTGCAGCCACAATGTTTGATTGGCAACAACCATCATATGACACCATTTGATGGGGAGGATTTCCAGATGTTTGAACGCGATCTTCCCGGAGAAAATAAATCTGGTTTAAGCTTTCAGAAAGCTGCAGAAGATGTACCGCTTGAAACTTGCGAAACCTTAAATGGTTCATGGGGTTTTAATATTACCGACCGCAATTATAAGAGCCCAAAAACGGTTATTCACTACCTCGTAAATGCTGCAGGACGCAATGCAAACTTCCTGTTGAATATCGGGCCAATGCCTAATGGCGTAATACAGCCTGAATTTACCGATACATTGAAATTGGTAGGCGACTGGCTGGCTAAATATGGCGAATCGGTGTATGGTACAAGAGGAAAAATAATTGCACCGCAGGAGTGGGGTGTGGTAACTAAAAAAGAGAAC
>JBKJNG010000437.1:0-2752 GCA_046596065.1 Phnomibacter sp.
ATATCGGTCAAATTAAAATTGATGGGCAGGAAGCCTTTATTATGGCTAAAAACAATGACAGTTTGCAGGTTATAATATTCCGAAAATAATTGTATTGAAATCCAAATTGTCTACACGAATCAATTACATGTCCTCTTAACAAAGTGAAGCATTATGTACTTCCAGGTTTCCTTTTTCTATCTGTGCTTTAATACACGGGACAATAAATAATTGTCTCCCATTTTGCAGTATCAGTTTCAGTAACTCTATTGGTTATCATCGATTGAAAAGGAATAGCGGGCGAAGAGCGATCGTGATCGGCTTTGTAATACTCGCAAGCCTCAAACGCTTTTGCAATGGTATAATTACCACCTTTAATTTTTGTAATCAGCGCATTGCCGGCAAACATGCTTTTTATACTGATGGCATGCGTTTCAGGAATCACCTTATTAATTGGCAATGCCATTTGCGCTTCGTAAACACCGGCCTCATTTATTACTACATGCAGCATAGGATAACCGCTAACTTCCGCATTGTTTTTTTCTATGTACTTCCGCAAAAACTGGAATACGGTATCAACCTGTTCCGGTGTAGGGTAACTTTTAAAGCTTGCTATTGCGGCCACAAGTAAAGTATCAATTATTTTACCGGGCTTAACGTCAAAACCATAGAGGTGCTCTGGCACTTCCAGCCATTTTTTGTAACTGCTTAAAATACCCTGCATACTTTCTTTTATCGCAATCGCCCGCCTGTAAGTAGACCATCTTTCAAAAGGATTATTGCTGCCATCTAACTCACATTGCCACTCCATTTGCACTTCATTAGAACCCACAGAAACTACATATATTTTACTTACAAATGCATTTCCGTCTGCTTCAATATTAATATTTAGCGCATTAAAAAATAAAGAATCAGGCTTAAAAGAAAGTTTGTTATAGTGAAATAAGGTATCTGCTGAGCCCCTAACTGTTAAATTATCTGATGGCCACCACTTTCTCCATTCGCTTGCGTTCATCAAAAAAGAAAAAGTCCATTTCTCATTTGTGGCGGCCTGTTCAATATGACTAACCTTTAGTTGCCGCGGTATAAAAACATAAACACAGGCAACGGCCGCTACAAGCAACAGCACTAAAACAATCACTAATTTTTTCATAAGATTGCAACTATACAATATTCAATCAGAAGAATATAGAAGGCGGCAAAAATATCCAAATCCCGCTTTGCAATTTGTTATATTCGTTAACTATCTTTTTATCTTAAAATATCGCAAATGACAGCCCGATTTCTATTTGCCGCCGTTATTTTTATGAACATGTTTTCATCCTGCAAATCACCCGATGCTAAAAAAGAAGCCATCACAGACAATGATAAAAAGTGGTGGAAAGAAGCAATTGTTTACCAGATCTATCCCCGCAGTTTTAAAGACAGCGATGGCGATGGCGTGGGTGACATTAAAGGCATTATAGAGAAACTCGATTATGTAAAAAGCCTTGGCATCGATGTTATCTGGCTAAATCCTATTTATGGCAGCCCTAATGATGATATGGGCTACGATATAAGCAACTACCAGGACATAATGAAAGAAATGGGCAATATGGCCGACTTTGACGCCATGCTGAAAGCCATACACGATCGGGGTCTTAAACTGGTAATGGACCTGGTGGTTAATCATTCAAGCGACGAGCACGAATGGTTTAAACAGAGCCGCAGCAGCCGCACTAATCCATACCGGAATTATTACCATTGGTGGCAAGCCGAAAAAGGAACGCCGCCTTACCGCAGAAGCTTTTTTGATGAAACAGGAAATGCCTGGCGTTTCGATAGTTTAACCAATTCGTACTACTTACATTATTTCAGCAGAAAACAACCTGACCTTAACTGGGAAAACCCCAAACTGCGGGAAGAAATTTTTAGCATGATGCGCTTTTGGTTCGATAAAGGCGTTGATGGTTTTCGGATGGATGTGATTCCATTTATTTCAAAAGATACTACCTGGCCTGTGATCAGTGACCAGGAATTAAAAGATAAATATAATAATGACTGGAGTGTGTATTATGGCCACGGCCCGCACATGCACGAATACCTGCAGCAAATGAACCGCGAAGCGCTTAGCAAATACAATGTAATGACGGTAGCCGAAGCAGCCGGCTCAGGTAAAAGCGATGGTTTACTGTTTGTTGATGCGGATAGAAAAGAGCTGGATATGATGTATCATTTTGATGGGGTAAGCCTGGGTTATAATACCGGCTTTTTTAAAGAAATGGATCCAAAAGGGTATAGTCTTGTGGAGTTTAAAAAGATCTATTCCGATTGGGATACCGTGTTCGCAAAAAAAGGCTGGGGTACTGTTTATTTAGGCAATCATGATCAACCCCGTATGCTAACCCGCTGGGGAAATGATGCGCCTGAATTCCGCGATGCATCTTCTAAATTACTTACAACTTTTTTACTAAGCATGCATGCAACGCCTTACTATTATTTTGGTGATGAACTTGGTATGAATAATATTAAGTTCGATAAAATTTCAGATTACCGGGATATAGAAAGTATTACCAATTACAACAAAATAAAAAATGAAGGCGGCGATTTGGATCGGTTTATTCGTGCACAAAAAATTGGTGCAAGAGATAATGGCCGCACCCCTTTTCAATGGGATAGCAGTGCCAATGCCGGCTTTACAACAGGCACCCCGTGGCTTAAAGTAAATCCAAATTACAAAAGCATAAATGTCGCCACACAGGAGAAAGATAAAAACAGTCCGCTTAACTATTTC
>JBKJNG010000468.1:0-3433 GCA_046596065.1 Phnomibacter sp.
ATTCGTTTTTAAATATTTCAAGGTTAATATTCTTTAATACTTCCAGCGTTTGGGTGCCCATGAAATAGCTTTTGCGTATTTCATCAAGGTGAATCATTACGGGTGTCATAGCATTTCCTCCAGCCTCGCCACGAGGGATTTTGCAATAGCCTTTTCGGATTGAAATATTGGCATCATCAACAGTATTGCGGGGTAGCAGTAAATTATTTTGAGATTACTTTGGGAACTTTTATAAATGTGCCATCATGCATGGGAGCATTGGCTAAGGCTGTTTCGCGGGGAATAGAACCCTGCAGTTCGTCGGTACGCATTACGTTCATTACCTGGCTCATGTGCCTTAAAGGTTCAACGCCGGTGGTATCAAGTTCATTCAGTTTTTCAACAAATCCAATGATCTTTTCCATGTCTTTGCGAATGCCCTCTTTTTCGTTGGGTGTAAACTTAAGGCGAGATAAATGGGCGAGGTCGTCCACTAATTTTTCTGTAACCAGCATGATGTTATTTATAAAGGGGCAAAATTAATTGAAAGCTGCTTAGTCCTCTGCGGTTTTATATAAATGGCAAAGACCGCGGATGAAAGACAGTGAATGAAGATATTTATTTTCCAGCATGACACTTGGTGTTATTCACTGCAAGAACATAATGATACCGGCTCGTAAAAGGCTATTAAACAACCAGGTTCGCTGGCGTAATTTCATCGTAACTTTTTATAAAGCAGATGATATTATCAAAGTCGTCAAACTCAAATTCCTCATGCAGGCTCGATAAAATCACCACCACTTTCATTCCGGCGTTCCTTGCTGTTTCAACGCCTTTGGGCGCATCTTCAAACACAATACAATCGTTGGGATGTGCGCCGAGTATTTCAGCTGCCTGTATAAATGTTTCGGGATCGGGCTTGCTGGTTGCAACATGATCGGCACTAACCAGCGCACCAAAATATTTGCGAATGCCAAGGTTATCGAGAATGAAATTTATGTTGAACATAATGGCCGCAGAACCAATTGCCATGGGAATACCCTGCTGATAAGCTTGTTCTAAAAAGTTACCCAGTCCATCAATCAATTTTAAATGCGGTTTGTAAATAGCCTGGTAAATGATTTCCTTTTTCATTGACAATTCCTGCATTTGTTCATCGGTAAAATAACCCTGGCCAAACACACGAATCAGCAGCTCAGAATTTTTGCCGTACATCTGCGCCTTTACCGCCTGGTAATCCATTTTCGCATTCAGTTCACCATTCAACAACTGGCTCCATGCTTCCACATGAAAATTCATATCATCAATAATGGTTCCGTTAAGATCGAATATAAATGCTTTCTTCATGGCGAATGATGAGTGGTCAGTAATGAATAGTCAGTGGTCAGTGGTGAGTCATTAAGGTGAAACAAGAAAAGTGAAAGCCAGCAACAGATCCCATCACAAATCAGAGATCACACATCAGACATCAGAGATTTCTCTCTCTTCTTCCTTCCAGTATTCTATAAAATGAACGGCTATGTATTTCTTCAATGGTGAGTCCTGTTGCCAGCGCTTCTTCTTCTGAAATAGCGCCGCAATTCATGGCTTTTAAAAAGAAGTTCAGCAAACCCTGGCCCGTTGCAGCATCATCAAAAATATCTTTTGTTAGCGTGGAGATAGCTGCTCTTTCAACAAATGTTTTTAAGCGGAACAACGCATCTTCATAACTGCCTAAAAAGAAACTATAAGTAGCCGCATAACGCATTGGTAGTTGCGCAGGATTAAGATCCCATCCCTGGTACAAACCATTGATAAGCGAATGCGTGGTATGATTAAATCCAATACGCCAGGCATTGTGTACAGACTGCCTGTTTTCATTCAACTGACCGAAGCTTAAATCCTCCCCGCGATGTGGCGGAATTGGCATTACATTGGTTGCGCCGTCACTCAAAAAAATACCTGTGCCACCCAATGCAACTTTGGTCATGTGATGTGCAAAGTCGCAAACGGAATGTGCCATGGTTTGATACCTGGCAGTGATGCCACAACTTGCCGTGTAATCATACGTTCCAAAGTGTGCCGCAATGCAGCGTCCTTCGCTTGCACGAATAATGCACATCAAGGGATTTTTTCCTTCATCGTCCATCACGATTTGTGTGGCTTCCACCATGGTTTCCATTTTCAATGTACCTACAGGAAGCTGGTATTTTTCTTCAATTATTTCGAACAAACGAATTAGCGTAATTACTTGTTCAGGGATGGTAACCTTGGGTAGCATTACCACAAAATTTTCGGGCAATACTCCATTTGTTTTATCTAGTAAGGTAGTTAAGAAAATATCCATGGTGCGAACACCACGATATTTCAAATCTTCGGTAAAGGGTTTTATGCGGATACCAATAAAAGGGGATAATGTTTTATTAAGCATTCCTTCTGCAACTTCCATTGCAGCAGTAATGGCAGTTGCATCTTCCTCGTCATCGGGGCGGTTGCCAAAACCATCTTCAAAATCAATCCGAAAATCTTCTACTGCTTCTGTTTGCAGCTTATGAATAATTTTATTGTAAACAGAATAAGCCAAACATGCATGCTCACTTTTGCGTTCCGCTTCGTTCATGCTATCCAGCTTGCTTGTAAGCGCTTCAATCTCATTTAATTTCACAGGCAAGTATTGATAACCTTCCAATTGCAATACTCTTGCTAGTACGGTGAAATCGGGCGCATATGTGAGCAGATTTTTCAACGCTATCTCACCCATTTTTACAACCGTATCGCTCTTAAATAAATTTGCGCCACCATAAACCGTATGTACAGCCTGCCTGTCTGGTTTATCACCTGGGTAGGTTCGTTGAAACAGTAAATTGGCGGTTCGTAATTCGTTTAATAAATTCTCTTTTTGCGTTTCTTTTATGGAGAGGTTCATAATTACTGAAATGAAATTGAACTGAAGTAAAACCGTTGATACACGCTTTTAAGAGCCGCGATAAGTTGAATATCCAAACGGACTAATAAGCAATGGAATATGATAATGGTTGATGTCTTTGATATCAAAAACAATTTCAACATAAGGATAAAAAGTAGGCATCTCCAATTGATCGAAATAAAATTTTGTTTCGAATTTTATTTTGTAGGTACCCGGTTCCAGCAACAATTCCTTTGGTAACAAATCAGAAATTCTTCCGTCCATATTTGTAAGACCATTGGCAACTTCTATCCATGTGTTTGAAAGATGGTGGTATAAAACAACATTGATACCGGGAGCGGTCATTCCTTTCGTAGTATCGAGAACATGTGTGGTTATCTGGCTCATGTGGTGAATGGTGAATGGTCAGTGGTCAATATCCATAAATCGCGGAAGATATTTTTAATTATCTAAATGAATTAATACGCCATGTCTAAACCCTAAACATCTAAACCCCTAAACCTTCCTCATGGCACATTAATAAACTTATGAATCTGGAGTGATAACTCC
>JBKJNG010000581.1:0-8076 GCA_046596065.1 Phnomibacter sp.
ATTAAACGGTTGCAGTACTATTTCGCTCATCACTCCGCTACGTGGTTGCTGGCATAAAAACCAAATGGCTTTTGCCGCTTCTTCCGCCACAATCATCTTGTCTCTCTGTACCCGCATATCAATAGTATCCCAAAAGGCAGAATCAACGCCACCTAAAAACAGGTTGGTAATGCGGATTTCAGTACGCTTTAATTCTTCCCGAATGCTTTGCATCATACCCGTTAAGCCATATTTGCTGGCACTATATGCTGCGGCGCCTGCCATGGGTACTTTACCCAAAACACCCGGCACATTTACAATCAGGCCTTTTTTCTGAACTTTCATCGCAGGCAAAAAATGTTTCAGCAATATAAATGGGCCTACCAGGTTTATTTGTAAGGTTTGTTGAAAGGCTTCCACGGTTAAGGTTTCAATGGGGTTTAAAATACCGATCCCCGAAGTAATGAGCAGGATATCAAGCGCAGGTATTTGTTCATGAATTTTTGCAGCCATCAATTCAATATCTGCGGCATTCGAAAGGTCGCAAACAAAGGACCGGTTTGCAGGTATTTTTAGTTCTTCGGAAATGGCCAATAGCTTCTCTTTATTTCTGCCACTGGCATAAATAAATGCACCACTGCCAGCCAATAATTTTGCTGCTTGATGCCCGATAGTGCCCGTCGCACCCACAATTAAAACATGCTTTCCTTTTACCGATTCCATATTGATTGAATGATTTGTGGTAGGAACAAATAAACGTGTGCTTTGTTCTTTTAGGCCCGGCGGGTTTCAAATTAATAAAACAAGACCCGGTGGGTCTCGTATAAATCAACCGGATTTGAACCCGATGAACGCGTAATTGACCATCAAAGGCACTGCGTTTAATAAAAAAAGATTCCTGCAATTATATCAATAGTAAATTGTTTAGGGCGGGCGAAAAAGACGCGTTTTTGTTTGGGGGACTGAAATTTAAAAGTATAAAACTGGCGTTTTATCATGTAATAAAATTGATCTGAACGTTATTCAACCGCAAAACCTATTGATATGAAGGAACATATTTCATATTTTCTGCGGTTGCCGGCATTATACTGATCGCCGCTCCGCCACCCTTTGCCAGTATCAAATTAAATGTAGTTGCATCGTCAACTTTATACTTGTCAATTTTATAAGCTTCCGGATTTGTTTCCCAATCTGCGTTGTGAGCATCGTGGTAAACAGTGGCAATATATTTTTTCCCTTTGTCTAAAAAGCGAAGTGGAATTGCAGCAATCCGGCTGTTTTCGTCGGTGATGGCACCGACAAACCAATTATTTTTTCCTTTTTCTTTACGTGCAATGGTGATGTAATCGCCAGGCTCTGCTTCCACAATTTTTGTATCATCCCAATCAACCGCCACATCTTTTATAAATTGAAACGCATCCATATGCGCTTCATAATTTTCAGGGATATCCCCAGCCATTTGTAAAGGACTGTACATGGTTATATACAAAGCCAGTTGTTTGGCAAGCGTAGTGTGCACCTGACGCATTGGTGCACCACTTGCATATTTTCTAAGTTTGAAAATACCGGGCGTGTAGTCCATCGGACCTCCCATCAACCTGGTAAAAGGCATAATGGTTTCGTGTTCGGGCAAATTGCCGTTGCTAAATGCATTCCACTCATTGCCACGGCCAGCTTCGCTTGCTATAAAGTTTGGCCAGGTACGATGTAATCCCGTCGGGCGTACCGGTTCGTGCATGTCTATCATCACGTGGTATTGCGCGGCTTTTTTTGCGGCCTGCACATAATGATTCACCATCCATTGTCCGTCGTGATGTTCCCCGCGGGGAATTATCTGCCCCACGTAACCGGTTTTAACGGAGTTGTATCCAAAATCGTTCATGAACTGAAAGGCGGTGTCCATCTGCCTTTCATAAGTGGCCGCATCAGCAGAGGTTTCGTTGTGCATGATCATTTGCACCCCTTTCATTTTAGAATAGCTTTCTATTTCTTTAACGTCAAAATCCGGGTAAGGCGTTACAAAATCAAAATGATGGCCCGTCCAGTTACCCGACCATTCTTCCCAGCCGGTATTCCATCCTTCTACCAATAAACCTTTGATGCCATTTGCCGATGCAAAATCAATATAGCGTTTTACATTAGCCGTATTGGCACCATGCCGGCCATTAGGCTTCATGGTTCCCATTGTAAATAAGGAATCGAGGTGATCGCTGTAACTCCAACTGCTTTTACCCACCTGCATTTCCCACCACACACCTATAAATTTCATCGGTTGTATCCAGGAGGTGTTTTCAATTTTTGAGGGTTCATTCAGGTTAATAATCATCCTGGAAGAAAGAATGTCGGTTGCTTTATCACTTACAATAATGGTACGCCATGGGGTGTATGCAGGAGTACGCAGGTATGCCTTGTTTCCCACGGCATCCGGCACCAGGTTTGAAGACAATGAAAATGTTGTCCTGTTAACATGCAGTTGCATTGAAGGATAATCTACCAATGCCGCTTCATGAATATTTATGTACACGCCCTTCGCTGTTTTCAGCATCAACGGTGTTTGTACTGCATATTGATCGGGAATATTTTGCTGCCTGTTACCGAAAGAAAGCATTGGGGATTTCCATGCATCTACTTCGCTTAATTTAGAAGTGGTATAGGGGTACTCATTTGAGTCAAAATCGCCGGGGATCCAGAAGGCTTTATGATCACCGGTAAGATTGAATTGCGTTAATTCTTCGGAAACGATAAAGTTGTTAAGATTGAATTGTACCGGGATCTCATAACGGAATCCAACACCATCATCATACACTCTAAAAACAATATCGAGATCATAGTTGGGCGGCCTCATTTGCTGGAGGTGAAAAGTAATTTGTTTGTAATGATTACGCACCTGTTTTTCTTCTCCCCAAATCGGTTTCCATGTTTCATCAACGCTTAAAGTGTCCTTTTGAACAAGATGAAAATTGCTGTCTAATTGCATACCGTTTTGAAGCTTAAAGCCAAGCCTTGACGATTCAATCACCGGCTTGCCTGCAAACGAAACAGCGTATTGCGGTATACCATCATCAGTTACTTGAAAGGCAAGCGTTACCCTGTTCATGGTAACATGTCCCGTTTGCATTTGAGACATTGCTTTTGAAATGGATAAACTAATGCAGAACAAACACAATGCTATTTTCTTAACTGTCATTTCATATAGCTTTTTAGTAAGCATGCCAAAGTAAGGCAATTACCATTTGCTTAGGTGAACACGGAAAAGAAAAACCTGTTTGGCATTATTTAGTGGTTGCGGCCTGTATCATTATTTTAAAAAGCCGAAAAAAATTAGCTGCATTGTTGTAAACTGCCATGTATATTGTCGTTTATAATTAACCCGGTTTAATAATGTTAATAGAAAAGATTCTCATCTATCGCTACAGTATTCCAATGGTGCCTTTTACCATTGCCAACAGCACCATGCATTATGCACAAAATGTGTTCATTGAAGTGTTTACAAACGAGGGTATCACAGGTATGGGAGAGTGTTCAGCTTTCCCGATGATTGCTGGTGAAACGCAAGACACCTGTTTGGTATTGGCAAAAGATTTTGCACAAATATGGAAAGGAAAAGATGCGCTGGATATTTCCGCAAGGTTAAAGGAACTTAATGTGTTTATAGCCGGCAATCATACCATAAAAAGTGCATTTGATATGGCGCTATATGATATTGCTGCAAAGGCTGCCGGACTTCCTTTATATAAATATTTAGGCGGTAATTATTTCGAACCCGAAAGTGATCTCACCATTGGCATATCATCAGTCGAAAAAATGGCGGAACAAGCCATTGATTTTGTTGAAAATAAGGGAGCGAATATTCTTAAAGTGAAACTGGGAAAGTCGGCTGAAGAAGATGTGAAAAGAATAGCTGCCATCAGGAAAACCGTAGGTGCAAACATTAAAATACGGGTAGATGCTAACCAGGGCTGGGATTACCAATCGGCATTGCTGGCCCTAACCAATATGGAGGATTTTGCTATTGAATTTTGCGAGCAGCCGATGCCTAAATGGCTCGATGAATTTTTGCCCATGCTGAGGGAAAAAACAAGTATCCCAATCATGGCAGATGAAAGTGTGTTTGATCATCGGGATGCAAAGCGTTTGATACGAGCTCGATCCTGTGATTACATCAACATCAAATTATCGAAGGCCGGTGGTATTACAGAAGCGCTTGCAATACATGAAGTTTGCGCTGCTGCCAATATTCCAAACATGATGGGGGGTATGCTCGAAAGCAGGCTGGCATTATCGGCCAATGTACATTTAGCATTGGCATGTAAGAATATTAAATTCTATGATCTGGATACTTGCCTCCTTGGTCATTTAGTTGATCCTGTAATAAACGGTGTGCAGTTTGAAGGTATGAAACTGAAATTGCCTGATCTGCCGGGTATTGGTGCAGCAGTGGATGAATTCTTTTTAAACCAATGTGAGGAATTCCATGTTTAAGTTCCATCCACGGAATAGTAGCCTCCTGCAAGCAGATCGATGTTGCATATCTTTTGGCACTTTACCTTTTTTTTATATTGAAAAGTAATAGTCTCCGCAAAGCAGCAAGATTTACCCTGGTCAGCGTCTAATTGTTACAATTTCAGTTACACAGAACATTTATCTTGTTCTTAAATCTACCTGCTAATATGAAAAGTACTTTTTTTGTTGCCGTCTTTGTTGCGCTTTCAAACTTGTCTGTAGCACAGGATAATGTTTCGGAACTGGAGTCAATTGCTGCTCCCCTGATCAATAGCTGGCGGGCTGTTAAGAATGAAAAGGTGTTGCTTGAAACAGATAAAAAATATTTTTTACCGGGTGAAACAGTTTGGTTCAAAGTTTACATTTCAGATTCGTTAACCAATAAGATAACTTATAACACAAAAACACTTTTTGCTGACCTGGTTGATGAAAAAGACAGCGTAATAAGCCAGGTGTTATTACATGGTGGTAGCGCCAATGTTCATGGGAATATCTTACTACCCGATTCCTTACCAGGCGGATTTTATTGGTTGCGGGCTTATACCCGAAAAAACATCAGTGAAAACAATACCAGCATTGGGCTGCAAGCGATTTTTGTAGCAGATAAAAATAATAATAAACCCGGATGGCCTGAAAAAAAGCTGGCTGTTGTAACGGGTCAAAGAAAATTTTCTGCCGATATTTTTCCAGAGGGTGGATACCTTATTTCAGGAGCGAATTCGGTGATAGGTTTAAAAGTGCATGATCAGTATGGTCAACCTGTAGCAGGGCCCGGGTTTATAAAAGATATCCGCGATTCTGTGATCTTACGTTTTGTTACGAATACAAATGGTGCTGCCAAAATTGAATTGACGCCAAAGTTCTATGGGCGTTATAAAGTATATATTGAGCAAAATGGAAAGGTTGATTCTGTTGGAAAATTACCGGCGGTAAATGCATACGCCGCACAACTATCGGTTGTGGCGCAAAGTGCAGCAGCGGTCAACCTGCGGGTATTACTCGAAGACTCAATCTTCAAAAAAAATTATACTACTTACATACTCGCTATAAATAAAGACAGCGTATGCTTCGCAGCGGTTGGAAAAGGCATGTATGAGCTTGCCATACCAGTTGCAGACTTACCGGGTGGCATTGTAAAATTGCTGCTCTATAACCAGGGAAAACAATTGGTTAGCAGAAGAGATGTTTTCATCAATAAAAAGAATGTAAATCTTGCCATTACACCAATAAGGCAAATTTTTTCAACCCGGGAAAATGTGAAGGTGGATATTCATGTGGAAGATGTAAATGCAAAGCCTGTAATTGCAGCACTTTCTGTAGCTGCAATTAGTACAAATCTTTACGACAACTCTAGTTCGTTTTCAACTGATCCACTCTCTGTTTTAACGCCCGCAGACGTGGATCTTTTAATGCTCACAGAACAGCCGTTGAATGATAAATCATCTTCCACTAAACCAATAGCAACAAAACAAATGATCAATATTCCCGATACGGTTTTGGAGCTCAAAGGCAAGATTGTAAACAGTAAAAACATGCCCGTTGCCGGCGAAGAAGTATTGTTGAATTCTACCGGAAGCGAGCGTTTCTACCAAACAGAAAAAACGGATACTGCGGGAAGATTCTCCTTTAGTTTACCTGCTTTTGATAATGGTACCGCCTTTGACATTCAGATGAACAGCGGTAAACAGTCGGCTAAAGATTTTAAGGTTATGGTTGATCCCTTTCCTTTCCCGGTTTATGCCACACCATCAGGGCTAAAGGAAGCTTATTGGAGAGATGCTGCTTTGCCAGGTAAAGCCTTGCTGCAAACGCTCGATTCATTATCGAAAATGTCAGCTTCCGAAACTTTGCAGAATGTTACGGTAAAGGCAGGTGGAGTGAAAAAACAGGGTGCTAATTCGGGTCTTATTACCAAAGAGATGCTGCAAACAGGTGGTATGAATAATCTCGGGCAAGCTGTTTTGAGAAGTGGAAAATTTCACCTCCTGGGCAGTTACTTAATCACAGGCGGCTCGAACGGTTTTGTTCCAGCTGCCAGCGATGAACCAATTGTTGTCATGGATGGCATGCCTGTTAGTGTTGCTTCCGACGGACAGGAAGTAAGTCCTGTACTTGCTTATCTTAAAACCATAAGCACCAATGAAGTCGAGTATATAAAACTGTTGACCGGTGGTGAAGGTGGGTCGTATGGGGTTAGAGGCGGACATGGCGTAATAGAAATTCATTCAGCCAGCCAGGTTAACACAACCAGTGCTGCTACGCCAAATAGCTCAAAAAGAATACTTCCAATGGGCTTTCACGTACCCCTTGTATTTACGATGCCGGATTATAACAATAAAGAAGTAAAAAAATCGAAAGTTCCGGATGCACGCACCACGCTTTACTGGAATGGCGAGCTGATTACAGCAAGTAATGGCAACGCACAGGTAAACTTCTTTACGTCGGATGTGCCGGGCTCCTATACCATCAGCGTACAGGGAATAACAAATACCGGGGAGCAGTTTTCGGGCAGTACGACCATAGTGGTTAAAGCTTATTGAGTGTATACCGTTGCCATTGCTGCTGCTTTTCATAATGAATATGCAGGCTTCAATTCAAGAGCTCATTTGACTGTTGCAGGCATCTGCCTCCCCCTATCTTTGCGGCCATGAACGCAAAAAAAGTTTCGGAAAGTGCAAATCAAATGAACGAACTGGTATTACCAAACGATACCAACACGTTTGGTAACCTGATGGGTGGCCGCCTGATGTACTGGATGGATATTGATGCTGCATATTGTGCTGCCAAACATTGCAGCGCACCTGTTGTAACGGCTTCTGTAGATAATATCTCTTTTAAAAATCCTATCAAGCTGGGTCATTATGTGCACCTGGAAGCAAGGGTTACGCGTGCTTTTAATACTTCCATGGAAATTTATATCAGGGTGTGGGGCGAAGACACGCTGCACCAGTTTATTTACGAAAGCAATGAAGCCTATTTTACATTTGTTGCCCTTGATCCCAATGATAAACCGCGTAAAGTACCCGAGATTATTTACGAAACTGAAGAGCAGGAAAAATTATACCATGGTGCGCTTCGCCGCAGGCAATTGCGCCTGATACTCGGTGGTAAAATGAAACCCGAAGATGCAACTGAATTGAAAGCTTTTTTTGCGGCGGAAGTGTGAAAGTAATTTGAGGATCTTTAATTTGTGATTTCTGATTTGTCTTTGTGCAGCAGTGTGAAAATGTTTGACTTTTACTTTAATCAATGTACACATTTGAGCCTAAAATGAAGCTGCCGGACAGATATCAACGTATCTTAATTCCAGGTGATAAACCCCAAAGGCATTATCATTTCCAGGGTGAACCATTTCAAAAATTAACGGCCTTAGGATAAAGTGCTATACAGTTGAACTTGAACAAATGAGAGTTCAGACATCAGACATCGTCGAATTGTGTTCTAACCGATTGAACTTCAGCAAATCAAACATCCCACATCAGCCATCATCAAATCGTATTTCAAACAGGGCATAACATTTGATAGGTAAAACGCGTTACGTACTTATGTTTTTAACCTTATAAAAACATAAGTACGGATAATTTTACGCATGAC
>JBKJNG010000063.1:0-4870 GCA_046596065.1 Phnomibacter sp.
AACAAGTGCAGCACTGGCCTATTGGTTGCCTCGCTCTGATACATGTAATAAACATCTTTTGGAAAACCCGCCAAATCAAGAATGCCAAAATAAGAACTGCGTGCCGGCCAGTCGTACGGCGTTGGTTCGCCGAGATAATCAAAACCGGTCCAAATGTACATGCCGGAAATGTGATCGTATTTCTTAAACACTTTCCATGTTTCTTCATGCGTACTACCCCATGGCGTACTTACATGATCATATGCTGAAACGGTAAAATCTTTATTACCTGTAACAAATTTTTTGTCCCATGAAATTGGCCAGCGGCGAATGGTATCGGCAGAAATAAGATCGTAATGACCGCGTGTTTCCAAGGCGGAAACTGATTCTGTAATGATCAATTTTTTGCCGGGATAATTAGCTTGAAATGCCGGCCAGTCCTTGTGATGATAATTAAACCCAATTACATCAAAGGCTCCTGATTGTACAAGCTTGTTCGTATTGGCAACCTGGTCATTGGCAGTAACAACCGGCCTCGATGTATCCAAAGCATGAACAATATTAACCAGTTCTTTTGCGATGTTGCGACCAGCACTGTCGCCTTTCTTTTCATCAGTCCATTGTTCAGGAATTTCATTACCAACACTCCAGAAAAATACAGACGGGTGATTGCGGTCACGAATAATTTGATCCTGCAAATCTGTTACATGCCATTCATCCCAATCCAAATGGTAATCGAACGGATTCTTTTGCATTTTCCACATATCAAATGCTTCATCCATAATAATGAAACCAATTTTATCGGCGAGATCAAGCAGCTCAGGTGCAGGCGGATTGTGCGAAGTACGAATGCCATTGCATCCCATATTCTTCAACAATTGCAATTGCCTTTCGAGCGCTCTTGTATTGATAGCAGCTCCCAAACAACCAAGATCATGATGGTTACAAACACCAAGAATTTTTAACGGTTTTCCATTTAATGAAAAGCCTTTATCAGCATCCATATTAAAATACCGGATTCCAAATGATTGCTGGTATTCATCTACCAGCCTGCCATTTAATGTTACCATTGTAACGGCCTTATATAAATCTGGTTTTTCAACAGACCAGAGCATAGGGTAACTAACTTTTATATCCTGTTTAAAAAGCGTTGTATCGGCAACAGTCAGCAATTGGTTGACAGTATTTTTCCCCGCAATAACCCCATTTTTATTATAAAGCGTTGTAGTTACCTGCACCGTTTCTGCCCTGCCCGATGCATTATTTATTTTAGTTTCAATATATACGTCAGCCTGCTTGTTAGTAACCGTTGGCGTGCTGATAAAATTGCCCCAGTTGGCTACATAAATGCTGTTGGTTTTTACCAGCCAAACATTTCGGTAAATACCAGAGCCCGAGTACCAGCGTGAATTGCGTTGTTGTGAATTATCAACCTTAACAGCAATAATATTTTTTTCGTTTCCATACTTTAAATAAGGCGTTAAATCGTATTGAAAAGAAATGTAACCATTTGGCCTTTTGCCAAGGTGAAATCCATTAATCCACACTTCGCTGTTCTTATACACCCCATCGAAATGAATACTGATTTTTTTCTTGTTATCAGTAACAGGAATGGTAAATGTTTTACGATACCAGCCAATACCACCGGGCAACGCACCACCTCCTGCAGTTGCAGGATTATTTTCATCAAAAGCACCTTCAATGCTCCAGTCGTGTGGCAGGTTTAAGGTACGCCATGCAGCATCGTTTACCGTGGAATCGCTGTAAGTATTTACACTATCCAGCATAAACTTCCAGCCGTTATTAAAACTGGCGCTTGTACGAACCTGTGCACTGGTAGGTAAGCCCGCTGCCATGGTCATCATCAATACTAAAACTTTTATTTTCATTTGCTTGTTTTCGTGAATCGTGAGGGGTGAATGGTGAATCGTGAGTGGTAAATTGTCAATAGTGAATCCTCAAGGTATTATCGCTAAATGAACTTGTAGGCAAATTCAGTAATAAAATGAACAATCTTAAACCAGGTGCATTTTTTAGCTATTCACTCACTATTCATCATTCACCACTCACTTCTTATCTACCACCATAAAAACAACGCTTCTTGCGGGCAAGGTAATTTTTATACCATTGGCAGCGCTGGATGCATACATTTTTATTGTTTGATAACTATCGTACGGGCCACCTGCAATTCCGTTGGCGGGGCCTTCTCCATTCACAATAACTTTTCTTGAAAATTCTCCACCATCAGTACCACCGTTCAGCAAGTAGTAGTAAAATTTAGTGCCGGGCGTAAAATATTGAAATTTAGTTTCTACCGTTTTTGGTGTGCTGCTTTTATTTACAAGTATCACACCCTTTTGGCCGCTGGTAAAAGAAGTAGCAATACTTGCAATATCGCTACTACCAACTACTGAAGAACTAAGCATCCTGTCGCCGGTATACTTCTGAAAATAATACATGTGAAAGAAGGCTGGTCTTGGGTTCCATTTTGCTACGCCGGGTTCATCACTCAAACTAAACAAACCATGATCATCTCCATTGGACCAGCCATTGGCAAGATCCCAGCGCAGTGATGCTCCGTAACCGGTTTTTATAAATTCGCCTATCGTTAATACGGCATGCATACCAGCAACATGCGATACATTTTGTTTGCTTCCACTGGAGAACAAATTCCACTCCGTCATGATGATAGGTTTTTGCGTAAGACCCGAATTAGTAATACCACCGGTTATGTAATTTTTTATTATAGATGGAACTGTTGTTGCAGTGGCAAGGATAGTAGCCGCAGTGGAATTTTCGTTGTAGTTTGTAAAGTAACTGTGCACAATATAAAAATCGGGCTTGTTACCAGCTTCAGCAAACACACCGCCGTTCCATCCTTTTACGGTAGCGGTATTCCATGTTTGCGGCGGGCTATCGTATAACAAAGCACCCACCTTAATGGTAGTACCCACCTCAATGGCTGCGGCATGCATACTATCATAAAAAACATTGAAATGTTTGCCGTAAAGCTCGCCGGTAACTATTTCCGGCTGGCCATCTTTATTTTTAGTTTTATCTATGCGGTAACCGGCTTCCCAGCCGCCAAAATTTTCATTGCCAACTTCCCAGTACTTTGTACGGCCGTTGTCGTACCGTACCCAATCAGCAGCTAAGTGTGCGGCAGCTGCAACAGGATCTGTTCCAGTGCCATAACGTGCATAGCCGTAGTTAGCGGTTAACAAACCCACACTGTTTGTTTTTTGTAAAAGATCGTAATAGCCATCAATGCTAAAGGTCCAGTTTTCGCTGTTTTTTCCGTACCAGAAATAGCTTTGTTCTTTTGTGCCGTCTTCTTTTAGCAATTCGGCTGGTACGTCGGCGGGTGGTGTATTGTTAGGCGCATTAAAAAAGAAAACATCACTTACACTTCCGGCTGGGCCACGTAAAATACGGGGTTGAAAATTGCTAAGATGGTTTAGCATTACCGGCTCGTTGTTCAACTGGCCAATCCATAAATTTGAATTATTACCAAAATAATTTGGAGGCATTTTAGCCAGCACCTGCCCAGTATTTACAGTTACTGTTATAGCAGCGGGATCGCTGGTTAAAGTCTGATCGGTTACAGAGCCGGGAATGGTAAAATTTTTAGGTTGCCAGGTATCCATAAAAAACCCAACACTGGCCGCAGTCGCGGGATCGGTTGGAACAGTATCTTTTGCAGTAACAGGTGGTGGAGGTGGAGGTGGCGGTGGGTCAATAGGGCCACTATTCTTTTTTTTACATGCCATTGCAATCAATACAATAACTGTCGCTGTCAATAGCATTTTATTAGGTCGGGATAATGTACTTTTCATATTAAAGTTTAAAAGTAATTCGCCGTTTTTGGCAATTTGAAGAAAGAATGGTACATGAATAAACAGAAGGTGAACAGCTGCAATAAACTGTTACCACAAAGGTGAACAAAAAACCCGGGTGCTTTTCAAATAAGATTGATCTGCGCCTCAGGCTTTATTGCGAAACGACTTCTTGCTAAGTATGAAACATGGATAGAAATCCACTTTCAAGATTTTAATTATTTAGATGAATTATTTTTTACAATTCGTAAGTTGTCTTCAGTTGATTGCTTTCCTACGACAATGCATTTGCATGATTAGTGATTTGTTTGTTTAGATAAAAAGAGCGGCAAAAAGGTGACTATTTGAAATGTATTGGAAGCGATACCGGCTTGCCGCTATACCGGATAGTTGATTTGGTTTCGGCGTCTGCATCAAGGGCCTGCGGATGATCTTTTATCGATAGGAATTATGCGGACAAAACGACTGGATAACATGCCGTCGAATGTTCCGGTGCGCTTCCCAACGGTGAATATTTGACTGGCCTGGTTCCAGCTAAGCTGAATGGTGCTAAAACTGCCTTTTTCATAGTTATAATTCAGGCCTTCATCTTCATACAGCGTAAAGGTTCCGCTTTTGCCGGTGTATACAAAAACAGCTAGTGTATCAGCCTGCTTTTGCATGGTGTACTGAATGGCCGGTCCCATGGGAACAATCGATCCTTCTTTTACAAACAATGGCATTCTTTCATAGGGTGCAGCAGCAGTAATTGTTTGGCCACCTTCTTCATATTTGCCATCATAAGCATTGTACCAACCATTGCCTGCGGGTAAATATAATTGACGGCTGGTTGCTTTGTATCCGGTAACAGGGTTTACCAACAAGGCAGGGCCGAATAAAAACTGGTCATTGATATTTTTCACCTTTTCATCTTTTCCAAAATCCATTACCAACCCACGCATAAGTGTGAAATCGTTTTGGTAAACTATGCCAGCCAACGAATAGATATATGGCATTAACCGGTAAGCCAGCCGGTTGTAAAACAGCATCCTTTGCTAAGCACGATGACCGTCAGG
>JBKJNG010000116.1:0-6778 GCA_046596065.1 Phnomibacter sp.
AATTCTTTAGAAAAATTCCTTCCTTTTACTTCTGTAATTTTAAGCAGTTGCAAGTAGCTTTCATCGATGGTTTCATAGTTAAAATTTATTTGCGTTTCACCATTTATTTTTGCAACAGTGCCCCATTGTCCGCCATTCTTAAACGATACTTCAACAATGTTTGGATTCTTTAATAATTCTTCTTTAAATAGTTTTGAATCATTTCGCTTCATACCCCATTTATTTACCTCGATAAGATTAGAATCATCGTAGCCCAACGACTGGCTGGTAAGGAAATTAAACTGCGAGTAAATGATAATCGTTCCAATAATGAGGAAAGTTGCAAGGCTAAACTGCAAAACCACCAAACTTTTATGCAAATAGTTTTTTCCAGCCAATGTAAACCTGCTGTATAAAGTTTGTACGGGATTATAGTTTGATAAAACCAGCGCAGGATAGAAACCTGCGAGCAATGATGTTAAAAGGAATAATAAAATGTAACCGCCAATTAATTTAGCATCAAACAAATAGGAAATAGCGAGTGCCTTGTTTGACAATTCATTAAATACAGGAAGAATAAACTGCACTAATATTATGGCAAGTACAAAGGCAATAAAACATAACAAAAATGATTCACCAAGAAATTGAAATATCAGTTGTTTTCTGTTGCCGCCAATTACTTTTCTAATACCAATCTCTTTTGCACGCTTTACTGAACGTGCTACTGTAAGGTTAACAAAATTGATGCATGCAATTAATAAAATAAACAATGCAATGCCCGAAAGTATATAGGAATACATGGGATTGCTGGCATCCTGTAAACCATTGCTGGCATTAAGTTGCACGCTTAAATGCATGTCGGTAAATGGTTGCAGGAAATATTCGGTTTTACTTTTTATGCCGTATTTCTCAGCTACTATTTTAATGCTTTCAGATGCATCCGATTCATACACCCGTTTCATTTTAGCAACGACCGTTTTTATGTCGGCACCGGGTTGCAGCACAACGAAAGTGTTCATAAAAAAATTAAACCAGTTCTCGTTATTTAACTCATCCGCTTTTGAAACCATCATGGGCAATAACACCTGGAACTTAATGGATGAATTTTGCGGAGTCCTTTTTGCAACGGCAGTTACATAGTAAGGTTCAAAGTTATCATCCTGTTTAATCATGATGGTTTTGCCAACAGCGTTGGTACTTCCAAATTGATCTTTGGCCATGTCTTCAGAAATAACAACAGCGTTTGGTTGTGATAAAGCAGTTTTTGCGTTACCACTAATTAACGGGAATGAAAACACCGAAAAGAAACTGGTATCTGCATAAAATATTTCCTGGGATTTTATTTCAGTGCCGCGTTTAATATCTTTATTGTCTTGCTGGTAGCGAACAAAAGCTTTTATCTCCGGCACGTTAGCGGCAAATTTTGGTCCCTGAAAGTAACCGCTATAGCCATTTTGATGGTCAGCCTTTCCGTCAGCATTTATTTCCTGGTTTACTACACGGTAAATATTTTCAACATTCGCATGAAATTTATCGTAGCTCACTTCATCTTTTAGGTAAAGAATAATGAGCATGGCACATGCCAAACCAATGCCAAGTCCGGCTATGTTTATAAAAGAATATACTTTGTTGCGCTGCAGGTTTCTGATGGTAGATTTAAAATAATTCTTGAGCATGAGAAATAATTTTCAGATCGCTGATGTCTGATCTCTGATTTGTAATATTCGATGTCTCTAAATAAAATAATATTTTTCTGCTTATCCTGCGATTGTAATGACACTTTCTCACCACCCACTACTCGCTACTCACTTCTAAGGCTCTTTACCGGGTTTGCCAACGCAGATTTTATTGCCTGGAAACTAACTGTAATGATTGTGATACTGATAGCTGCAAACGCCGCTAATGCAAACGCCTGCCACGGAATGTTTATGCGGTAAGCAAAATCCTGCAACCAACGGTTCATAACAAACCAGGCAACGGGCACTGCCACAACAAATGCAATACAAACCAGCTTTAAAAATTGAGTTGATAATAGTGATACAATACCTGCAACACTTGCTCCCAATACTTTGCGAATGCCAATTTCCTTTGTGCGCTGGTTGGCAGTAAATGTGGCCAGGCCAAACAAGCCAAGGCAAGCAACAAAAATAGTTAGGCCGGCAAATATGCCGAGCATTAATCCTGTATTTTTTTCTTCGCGATACGTGGCATTAAAACGGTCATCGAGGAAAGAATAGGAGATCGGTGATTCAGGATTTAAATTGTCCCATTCTTTTTTCAGGGTAGCAAGTAAACCAGAAACTTCTGCAGATTTTGTTTTTATAATCAGCGTACCGTAGTTTTTATTAAGCGTCATTACCAATGGCGATATACGTTCGTGCAATGATCTAAAGTGAAAATCTTTAACAATACCTATTACATGGTAAGCCATTTCCGGACCATGGCCGCGGTGTTTAATTGTTTTTCCAACGGCGTTATTGCCCCATCCAAAAACTCTTGCAGTTGTTTCATTTATTATGATGGCAGATGAATCCGTAGCAAAATCTTTTGAGAAATTACGGCCATTTGCTATCTGCATTCCCAGCGTAGGAATGTAATTGTCTTCCACTTCATACATCAGTGATTTTATTTGTGCAGCATCTTCATCTTTATAAATAAAAAAGTTATTGCCATTGCTTGGGCCTGCAGGTAAATAAGCGGAAGACGTTACATTAATAACCCTTGTGTCCTGTAATATTTGCTCACGTAATACAGCTTCTTTCTGCCCTAACAAATATGTTTCAGGAAGTATGAGTACCCGTTCTTTATCGTACCCTAATTTTTTGTTTTGTATATAGGATAGTTGGAGGTAAACAACAGCCGTTCCTACAATAAGTATGATGGAAATGCAAAATTGAAATACCACCAAACCACTGCGCAGCCAGCCGGTTTTTTTGCCAGCTATAAGCTTGCCTTTTAATACAGTAGCAGGATTAAATGATGACAGAAAAAATGCAGGATAACTACCAGCTATAATTCCTGTGATTACTCCCAGCAGTAGAAGTGATGGCAACAGCCATGTGTTCTCACTAAAATTCAAAGCAAGGGTTTTGCCCGTTATGTCGTTGAAAAATGGCAGAACCAGTTGCACAAAAACAAGTGATAATAACAGCGCTATAATGGTGATTAGCAAAGATTCAATAAGAAACTGGCGAACCAGTTGCATTTTTACTGAACCCATTACTTTCCGAATGCCAACCTCCCTGGCACGGCGTGATGCGCTTGCAGTGGAAAGATTCATGAAATTGATGCATGCAATCAGCAGCATAAAAATTGCGATGGCGCTGAAAATGTAAACATAGCGAACATCACCACGCGGTTGCAGTTCTGATGTGGTATCTGAGTGCAGGTGTATACTTGTTAAAGGCTCGAGCACAAAACCAATGTCACTGCCATTTTTTCTGAATTGTTCCAGCGTGAGGCCCATTGCCTGTTGCATTTGAGGGCCGATATATTTCGATACTACATTAGGTAATTTGGTTTGTAATTGTTTGTAATCGTACCCATCGCGAAGTACGAGATACGTGTAGTAATTAGAGCTCATCCAGGAGTCTGATTTTGCATCCGCCAAGCCACTCATTGATGTAAAAAAATCAAAATGAAAATGAGCGTTAACTGGAATTTTATCTATAACGCCGGTGACTTTATAATTGCTGTTCCATGACTTAAAAAATAATACTTTACCAATGGCATTTTCTTTTCCGAAATATTTTGTTGCCATTTCTTTTGTGATGACAACCGTATTAGGTTCAAGCAATGCGCTGCGTTTATCACCGGCAATAAGCGGGAGTGTGAATACATCAAAAAAGTTTGAATCAACAAAGGCCACAGAGCCTTCTTTAAATGTTTTATCGCCATAGGTAATTATCGGTGAGCCGGCATTATTTAGTCTTGTTGCTTCCTCCACTTCCGGGTAATCAGCTAATAAAGTTTTTGCTACAGGGGACATAACACTGGCTTCCTTCAATTTTTCCCCGGCCACTTCGCCCATAAAAATAACACGAACTATACGATCTGCTTTTTTATTGAACCGATCGTAGCTTAATTCGTTTTGCACATACATTAAAATAACTAAGCAGGTAGCAATCCCAATGGCAAGACCAAAAATATTTATAGCTGAGAAAGCCTTGTTTCTCCAAAGATTACGAAGGGCAATTTTCAAATAATTTTTAATCATGCAACTAGTTTTGAGTGATAATTGATGCCTTGGGCCGGTATGCAACCTTGCCTGTGTGCGGTGTGAGAAGATTTGTAACTAAACCATGTTGCCTAATTTGTGCCAGTTTGTAACTGATTGATAATTATAAGGTTTGAAACTTTTTTAGTTTGTAAAGTGTTCGGTTTTGGTACAGTTTCCGTACGCTATCGGACACCGGGGTCCGGCTTCGCTTCACAAGCGGAGAAAATGCTCAGGGAAAGGTATGGTTATAAATTTAACCAGTTTGGTTGTTGGTAATTTAAGCGGCTGTGAAATGTTTTAAAATTTTAATTTGGAACAGCTGAACATAGCTGCAATTGTTTCATTGAGCCTCAATTATCGGGGTAACAACGCAAATGATTAGTATTACAAAAGATGGTAACCAAAAAAGTGAAGACTAACTTTTAATATATTGAAAGAATTTATTGGTTGTTGTATTCCGTTATCACGACTTGTTCCGTGCAGCGGGTTAATCACATTTTCATAATACCACATTCGCATTCATTCGCTCCTCAAACTCTTTACCGGGTTTGCTATTGCTGCCTTTACTGCCTGGAAACTTATTGTAGATAATGCAATAATAATGGCTGTAAAACCAGCAACTAAAAAAATCCACCAGCTTAAATTTACGCGGTAGGCATAAGCATGCAGCCAGTTATTCATTACCAGCCATGCAACAGGAAATGCAACCAGGCAGGAGAGTAGTACGAGTTTTAAAAAGTCTTTTGATAGCATTGTTGCCATGGCAGCTGCAGTTGCTCCTAACACTTTTCTTATACCGATTTCTTTTGTACGCTGGTTGGCAGAAAGGTGTGCTAACCCGAATAGGCCAAGGCAACAAATAATCATTGAAAGTAAGGTTGAAATATTGATTACTTTTTGCCAGCGTTGTTCCTGGAAATATTGCTTTGCATTTAATTCATCCAAAAAGTGATAATCATAAATGGCATCCGGCATGGCTTTCATATACACTCGTTCCAATGCCGCCATGGCTTTTTTTTGCTTCGGCTTTTCAAACTTAACCCACATACCTCCGTCAGGCGATTCGCTCATGTTCATCACCATGGGTTTTATAGGTTCACGCAACGATCCAAAATGAAAATCTTTTACAACACCCGTTATTGTTTTTAAAGCGCTGTCGTAATAGCGATTGATTTTGATTTGCGCACCTATAGGATGATCTAAAGCGAATGCTTTTACAAAGGCTTCATTTACAATTGCGCCCTCTTTTTTATCTGTTGTAAATTCATTGGAAAAATTTCGGCCAGCTCTTAAAGGAATGCCCATGACGGGAAGAAAATTTTCATCAATATTCTTAACCTGTCCTTTAATAGTGCGACCATTTGACTGTATATCTTCTGCCAATCCATCGTTGCCAAATGATACCATGGAAATTGCAGGTTCTTTAGCCAGTTCGTTCTTTAAAAAGCTGATCACCGATTTATAATCTCTGTCGCCATAAACAGCAGTACGAATAATTTGATTTGGATTGTAGCCGAGATCTTTTGTTCGGATAAAATCCATTTGGTTATAGTAAACAATGGTTGCTATTAACAGGAATATTGCCAGTGCAAATTGAAAAACAACCAACCCGCGACCCAATAAACTATTGCCCGATAATTTTTGTTTGCTGTAAAGTACCTCTGATGGTTTAAAGTTTGAAAGTATATGGGCAGGATAAATACCTGTTAGCAGGATAATGCCTGCAAGCACCATGAAAAAATAAAACAAAAGTTTTATGTCAATCGCATCTGCAAAGAGCATTTTTTTTCCACTTAAAGAATTAAATAACGGTAACGATACATTCATGATAAGAAGGGATAGTAGGAATGCAATAATGCAAAGTATTGCCGACTCGTTCAGCAACTGTATGATGATCTGCCACCTGTTACCTCCAGCGATTTTTCTTATACAAATTTCTTTTGCCCTTTTAAAAGAATTGGCAATGCTTATGTTGATGAAATTGATAGCTGCCATTAACAGGATAAACAATGCAATGCCCATAAACATGTAAGAATAAATGGGAGTACTTCCATTGGTAATTCCGCCTTCTGCATTGCCTTTTGCAGACATTAACGGGTTCAGGTGTATATCCGCTATGGGTTGTAATCCATAAGTAATTTTAGGGTCATAACCGTAAATGTCAAAATCACTATTACCCAATTGTTCTTTTGCATGACCGCTATAGATTTTATTAAATTTACCAGTAACTGCATTAAGATCTGCACGAGGTTGTAGTACAACAAATGTTCCGAGATAGGCATTGAGCCAGTTTGAATCTTCAAAGGAAAGATGCATGAAATTGAAGGTAAATAACGCATCAAATTGAAGGGAAGAATTTTTTGGTGGATCCTGCACAACTCCTGTAATTATCAATGGCTTGCCAAGCTTTTCAAAAGATGGATCAGCATTCATTTGCAATAACTTTCCTACTACATCGATGCTGTTGAAATACTTTTTTGCCGTGCTTTCATTTATAACCAGTGCATTAATATCTTTTAAAACTGTAGCAGGATTTCCCCTGATTAATTTGAAATTGAATACATCAAAGAAGTTTTCATC
>JBKJNG010000149.1:0-4533 GCA_046596065.1 Phnomibacter sp.
ATAAACGTATGGATTATAGCCAATCATCAGCGCTTGAAAATTTTAATAACGAAGTAGGCATCAAGTTTCAGCTGTATAACAGTCTTTTTTCTTCACTGCCTTTTCACCGTATTGAGAAAACAGGTATTCACCTTGCTTTGTTATTAACCGACTGCGAAGAAGGTTACGATAAAGGCAAAAGTCCTGTTGAAATATTGGAAGAGTTCTTTGCCAAGAATTACCCGGCTGCGGACGAAAAAACAAGGATAGATGTCTTATTCCGCTTTATACAATACGCCGAAAGGCAGGTGGTACTGTTCGATGCTTTGGAAGATGCGGCATTCCGGCAGGTGAACGATATGAACGGCCCCGGCACGCTTAAATCGCTTGAAGCAGAGCTGGCTCAATCGCAATTGCAGGATGTTTTGGCCGAAAAATTAAAAGACTTCGCCATCCGCCTGGTATTAACTGCACATCCAACACAGTTCTACCCCGGCGAAGTGCTGGGCATTATTCACGATCTTAGTGATGCGCTTAAAGAAGACAATGCCGCACTCGTAAACCAATACCTGATGCAACTGGGCAAAACGCCCTTTTTCAAACACGATAAGCCAACGCCGTTTGATGAGGCTATCAGCCTTATCTGGTACCTGGAATTTGTTTTTTATCCCGCTGCAGGCCGCATCCTAAGCTTTATGAAAAGCCATTTCAGCGATGCCATGCACCAGGGTAATTCCATTATCCGCCTCGGCTTTTGGCCGGGTGGCGACAGGGATGGCAACCCGTTTGTAACTGTGGATGCCACACTCAGGGTGGCCAATGCACTACGCAGCGGCATTCTTCGCTGCTATTACAACGATGTTCGTCAATTGCGCCGCCGGTTAACTTTTAAAGGCGTTACACAAATATTAACCGACCTCGAAAAAAACCTGTACAGCAACGTTTTTATTCCAGGCTCAGCTGAAGTTTTATCAAAAGAAGACATCTTAACCACACTTCACAAAGTGCAGCAGATGTTGTACAAAGATCACCGCGGTTTATTTGCAGGGCTTGTCAGCGAATTAATTAACAAGGTGGAAGTTTTCGGAATGTTTTTCGCTTCGCTTGATATAAGGCAGGAAAGTACGGTACATGCACAGATCTATACCGAGGTTGCAGCAAAATCAACTTTACTGCCATCAAATTACGCCCGCCTTTCCGAGGAAGAAAAAATCAATGCTATAACCGCCATCACAACGTCCGTTGATGCAACTATATTAACTGATAAAGTGCAAAACGACACCTTAAAAGCCGCTGGTATTATTAATGAAATTCAGCAAACCAATGGCGAAGCTGGTTGTCACCGTTACATCATCAGCCAGTGCATCAGTGCATTGAATGTGATTGAAGTGTACGGACTGTTTTTAATGAATGGCTGGACGGCTGAAAACCTAAACGTCGACATAGTTCCCCTCTTTGAAACTATCGATGATCTTAAAAATGCCGCTGAGATTATGCGTACGCTTTACAGCAACAAGCATTACCGCCAGCACGTTCAAAGGCGGGGCAACCTGCAAACCATTATGGTGGGCTTTAGCGACGGCACAAAAGATGGCGGCTACCTGATGGCCAACTGGAGTATCTACAAAGCCAAAGACGAATTAACTGCCCTATCACGCAGCTTTGATGTGGATGTTGCCTTCTTTGATGGCCGTGGCGGCCCACCTGCCCGTGGCGGCGGCAAAACCCATAAGTTCTATGCATCCATGGGCCAGAATATTGCCAATAAAGAAATCCAGTTAACCGTACAGGGACAAACTGTAAGCAGCAATTTTGGCATCATAGATGCAGCCCAATTCAACATCGAGCAAATGGTTCACGCGGGCCTTTCCAGTTCGTTGTTTACCAGCAAGCTTTCCACCATGGATAAGCCGGAAGAAGAACTGCTTAGCAAGCTGGCAGAGGATAGTTTACAGTCGTACCTAAAGCTTAAAAATCATCCTAACTTTTTCGATTATCTCGGCCATGCAAGCCCATTACGCTTTTATGCGGATACCAATATTGGAAGCCGCCCTGCTAAGCGTGGTGGCTCTGCAAAACTGTCTTTAAAAGATCTGCGGGCTATTCCGTATGTAGGTTCGTGGAGCCAGCTAAAACAAAATGTAACGGGTTATTATGGCGTAGGTACTGCATTAAAAAAGATAGAAGACGAAGGCAGGTTGCAGGAGGTAAAAGAGCTGTACCGTAATAGCCTCTTCTTTAAAACGCTAATGGACAACTGCGAAATGGCCATGAAGAAATGCTTCTTCCCGTTAACCGCCTTTTTAGCGAATCACCCGGTATACGGTGCCGTTTGGAAAAAAATTCACAAGGAATACGAGCTGAGCCGCACTATGATTTTAAAACTCAGCGGTCATAAAGAATTAATGGCTGATTACCCGGTTGAACAGATGAGTGTACAGATGCGGGAGCGCATTATTTTACCGGTAACGACCATTCAACAATATGCCATTACCAAGGTGCGCCACATGGAAGAACAGGTAATGCCATCACCACTAAAAGAGAAGTATGAAAAGTTGGTAATGCGTTGCTCATTCGGCATTATTAATGCGGGGAGAAACTCGGCATAGTCAGTAGTCAATGGTCAGTAAGTCATTGGGTCAGCTGTAGTGCCTAACATTCCGAATCAACTTCATAATAAAAAAAGGCATTGCAAATCGCAGTGTCTTTTTTATATGGGCGCACGCCGCAAATTGCCACGGCGGCGACGGGCTTTCTGTAGTAGTGGCCACCCACACACATAATCCATGCGCAAGGCCAGCTACTACTGCCAATCCCTTGCGCTCGGGTGTAGTGGTATAATAAAATGCACCACTCCGGTCATACTATTTTTTTAGGCAATGTGGTCAAAAATAGTTGGTTTTTGAGGTGTTTTTTGCAGGAGATTTGAGTTGTCGGGCCAAGAGGAAGCGAGCTCTGCTGAGGAGCAACTTGCCAGCAATAGTTCGATGCGAGACGATAAAAAGGCAGTTCTTATGGGCTGCTTTTTTTATTATCGGCTTGCTTCATGGCTAAGAAAAACCTATCTCTTTTCTCCTGGTTTTTGAAGTGTAAGTACCATTTAATGAAATTCTTTTTTGCGTCAAATCTTAACCCTCGATGTAGGGTGAGTTTTTCTTTGAGGTGAGCAAAATAGCCTTCTATTTGGTTGGTGGATTTTGGTATTTGCCGGTCATTAAGATAGCTAAATAGGTGGGGTACGGCATTGAGTAAATGAGTTGCTGCCTGATGTAAATGTTTGTGTGTGTACCATGATCTTCCTGTGTTTTCGTTAACCGACTTTTGATTGATGAAGTCCTTTTGCTCCTCGTACCAAAGATGTAAATCAACCAGCCATTGTCCAGCTTGTTCAAAGGTTGTAATGCGGGTAATCTGACGGCTGTAATGAAGTAAATCTCTGGCTTGAGATAACTGGGGTTGTGCTCCTAAATAGTTCTTAATCTGTCGTTTAACATGCACTACACATCGCTGCAGAATGGCGTTCGGAAAGGTCTTGATAACTGCTTTCATAATGGCTTTATGACCATCGCATGTTACGCTGTAAACCTGCGTACCCAGCTTCTTTAAATTCAGTAAATCTTCCTTGATCTCGCGGAACTTCTCTTGATTAGTCTCTCTAAATAACTGTACATACTGGATGTCATAATCGTAGTAAAGGATAAGGCAAAGGCCATTCTCAAAGTATGTTCCATCTATTAGCAAGTGTACATGCCCTTTACTTTCAACCGTGTTTTCAGGAGGCGATTTGAGGTAGAATTTAAACAATCGTTGAAGGCTGCTTTGACTCATTCCACTATCTCTGACCAGGTGTTTATACACCTGTCTTTCCATCACCCACTTGTAAAACCAAACAAACTGATTTGACTTCCTTACACCATCATTTCGAACAGTAAAATTGTGATAGCAATCAGCACAACGATAACGCTGCTTGCCATTCTGCTTGCCCCATTTTTGAACTGTTTGCAACAAGCAAACAGGGCATGCCAAAGTCGTTTTTTCATCAGAAAAAAATAGTCAATTGAAACGACTTTCAATTGACTATCCCCAAACCTGCATCCCTTGGGGGGTTTCAGCAGTTTTTACCAACTATTTTTGACCAGTATGTCTGGAAATACCAGGTTCGACTTAGCCTATACCCGCGATCGAGCCGCCATTTCTTACCCAAACCGGATTTTCAAGATGAAGCACCACTTTGCCTTTTATATTAAATTCACTTAATGTCACTGAAGAACATTTGCGTATATAAATGCCGGCAAATAAATGCTTTATAATTTCCTGTTATATGATATCCCAATACGTTCAAAAGTTAAAATCAGTACCACCCTAAAAAGTCACATCTTCAAGCCCATACTGTTTAATAATATCTGCAGGAACTCCCTCCCAAGAATTAGGCTTGTTACCTGCATAACCAAGATCCGCTATGCCTATCTTACTGGTAAAAAACCCGCTGGCCGTAAGATCCCGCATGCGGTTAAAAAAAGCCACGCCCTGCTGCATTTCAGGCTTTGCCTTATC
>JBKJNG010000296.1:0-5661 GCA_046596065.1 Phnomibacter sp.
CCTCAGCAATTTGCCATTCACTAAGCTTTATTTGAATAAGTTTTTAACTAACTGAATAGATACACACGTTAATAGAAAAATCATCAATAAACTAATTCGAACCGGAACTGACAGTTAAGGGCTTGAACACTTAAAAACGATTGCTAAGCATCAGGATAACCCTCAAATAAAACTTATCGCTTCCTAAAAAAATTGTTAAGTAATACGCCATTAATTATGAAAAAAACAAGATTCAGAGAATCAGAGATTATTGCTGTGCTCAAGCAATACGAAGCCGGAAAAAACGTAGATGAATTATGCCGGGAATTTGAAATTAGCAAAGCAACATTTTACAACTGGAAGGCTCGTTATGCCGGTATGGAAGCAACGGAATTCAAACGTCCGAAAGAGATAGTTGAGGAAAATAATCTTCTTAAAAAAATGTATGCTGACCTGAGTTTGAACTACGAGATTTTAAAGGACATACTCTCGAAAAAAGGTTGGACCCCCCCAAGCAGAAATAGTTAATAAAAGCGACGCAGAAGTAGTAGCATATAAATGCGTGCCTGGAAGGTTTATGTATATTTTGATGGAAATAAAATTTAATAAAATGGTAGAATTGGTATCTATTAAAAGTTGCAATTACGTTGTTAAGACTAAATCTATGCTTAGCATGGATTTAGTAAATGTAATAATGTTTTTATAAATGGCTGCATTATGCCTTAAACAAGGCGTATTGTCTATATAAAAAATTGTCCAAAAACTATGGTGGCCGAACAATAACGATTTTTGAATACACCTGCATCGCCTACAAGATCATCTAATATAGAATTAGATTTTTGAAGGATTAATAAGTATCCTATTTGTAATTACTAATTCATGCTTGCCTGCACTCAGAATATCTAAGTTGAAAACATTTTTTCGCTAGAGTGACCCATACAACTTTTTAATAAGTAAAGCTGTATGGGTCGCTTTATTTTACTTCGGCATTAGGGCTCATTTCTGAAAATGTAGCGTTTGAATTGCCAACCTTGACATTGTCAAAAAAAATAACTCTTTTGTGTACAAGTGAAGTGCCATATTTAAAAGCAGCTTTATAAAGTCCTATTTTCCATTTTGGCAGCACATCATCATACATGTTTCCTCCGTTTATTGAAAGGATTTTAGCTCCATCATGCCAGATTTCGATCATTCCATCTTCGCCATGTGAATGGATAAAATGTAACACGTATTCCTGCCATTTGTCCTTAATAACAGGCCCCAAATCAGTTTGTTTTCTGTTGTCCTTTTCATTGCCGGTTTCTAATATAAGCCTGTCCTTATGCGTACGCAAAGTAGTAGCAGGACTTCCATCCTGGTACCACTGGCTAATAATTTCTCTTTCACTGTCATAACCATATTCTAAAGCAGGAAAGTAAACGGCAAAAGAATACCATGAGTTTTTTGAGATATCTCCTTTTCCTCCTACTACTATAACTACTTCAGATCGTTTACCATTTTTTACCAGTGGCTGATCATCTCTTATTTCAAACCGGGCTGCCTGATGTCCCTGAAAAACTGGATCTGTAACATATTGGAGTGCATAGTCCCAGTCACCAGTTTCTTTATTACGGGCAGTAGAAAATGGGTTTTTGCCTTCAAAGTTTTCTTCAAATATTAAGTGGGATGTAGTTGTAGTTTCTGGCGACGGCGTTTTGCCGGGAGCGGCGACTGACACGGTTGGTTTGAATTTACATTCAGTAAAGAGCAGGGTTATAAAGTAAGGTAGTATTAAAGCAAAAAGGTAAAACCGGTATTTCATAGCATTGATTAAAGTTTAAGATCTGGCAGATACTTTAAATAAATCTCGGTATTATTTATTTCATAAGGTCAGGTAATTCGGCCGCATCTTATATAAAAATTTTATGTTAGCTATAATATTTAGTATTTTAAAACTAAATATGATAGTAATGAATGATTTATTTTATGGAATAAGCGCAATTGAATTTGGTAAAAAAGTTCAAAGGCATGATGGCTTTTACGAATACCTACGCAATACAATGGAAAGATGGCTATCAGTGTAAGTTCTGTGGGCGTATGGTTGATATTAAGGGGAAGACCAATTTTCATAGGAGGTGCAAGGGTTGGAGTTACGATGAAAGTGTGACATGCAATGCACTTTTTCATGGTGTATAGATGTCAATTTTAAAGGCATTTCATTTGTTATTCCGCACAGTAAGCAAGAAAATGGGTATGTCTTCTGTAGAACTGGCATCCGGGCCGGGGTGCAGCAAAAGACGGCGTGGAAGTTTAAATTAAAAAACAAAAATGCCAGGGTGCATGAAAACCAAAAGAAATTGGAAGGGAATTTCCAGGTTGATGAAACCATTGCTGGTGGCTATTCTGAAGGAAATGCAGGCAGGAGTTTTGGGGAAAAGTCAGCTGTGCTGGTGCCGTTGAGAATATAGGTGATGGGAAGACAGGAAATATAAGCATGGAAGTTATTGAAGATTTTAAAGCTGATATATTGAGGATCGATATAGACAACATTCTAGTGGCAAATGCCAAAATAAAAAAAGATAACCATGAGTCTTATATCAAAACGAAAAAGGAGGGCAAGGGCATTGAAACAGGCAATTCAGATAAAGACGAGACGAATTGTTACCTCTGCTGCATAAACATATAATGTGTTTTAAAAACTGGCTTAGCGGTACGCATCATTTATGCAGTGAGAAAAACCTGCAAACTCATCAATGAGCATACTTTCGGTCTAACAGAAGGAATATAAGGGTATCTATTTTCAATTCGATAATATTCAAATTTATGAATGCTGTTCCTAAGACATACGACCAATTAATATTCAAATGTGCTTGAAATAACTAATCCAATTAATTAATCGAACTATAATTGGTAACGGAATGGCAATTTTCAAAGCGCTTGACAGTAAGCAAAATATGAGGTTGGTAAAATCTGAATCATTTGCCTGCGGTATTGTGTTGCTTAATTATGAGCCTAAACGAAATTAATGGATACAGCATCCGGCTTACTTTTGCACCAGCCCTGTAATTTAATCAGTGACAAGAAAAAGCAATTGGCAGAAATGGAAATTTCAACAGCAAAGTTTTGTAGTGTAAAGTTCTGAGTTACAATTGTAATTTAATAAACATAAATACATTTTCGATTAAACAACAATCACTTATGGTAATTAGGAAACTTTTGCTTTTATCTCTTTTGTTAGTTGTTTATTTTATAGTATTACCAGGTGCATGTTTTGCACAGGCAATAAAAATTAAGAATGATGTAAAGGAAAAGAAAATCGTATTCGGAAATGATAAGCTCACGGTAACACTTGAATACAATAAGAAAGTAAATGTTTCTTCTCTGCTGGTAAATGGACAATCCGTAATAGAAAGCAATGAAGGAATTTATACTGCCATCAAAACAAAAGATACTGCTTATTCAACTCTGCAGCTTTCAACTGATCCTGTATTAGAAGTTCTCAAAAACAGCATCAAAATATCGGGAATTATTTATGGCGATAAATCGCTGACAATAAACGAAACATGGACATTCACCATCAATCCCTTGAACATAAAATTCGACTTGGATAGAACCATATCAAAAGCAATTGTTGCAGAGCAGGTTGCGGTGCCCGTTTTTATGTTCAGTAATATGGATACATGGGAGGGGGCATACCAGGATTATGGTGGCCTCGCATGGTTCTACCTTTTTAATAAGAAACTGGATACCTATGGCGTACACAGCAGTTTGTCGCAATTTTGGAACAGTAAGACGGGTAATGGGTTAATGATTGCAGTTAATGCACCGGGAATGCAGGTTGCGATGGATTACAGCCGCACTCCGGCCGATAAATTAGCTTACACAGTGGTTTGTGCCCAAAACGAAATAACGCCCCGTTTTGACTCCGGTACGCATCGGAGACGGTTTATTCGTGACAACGCTGATGTATGGGCGCCTGTTGCAATGAGTGCCGGTAAAACAAAGCAAACCATTACACTTTCTTACTTTGATTTTAAAGAACAATTTGGCCGGGGAAATTTGGTTGGAATAAATGGCGAACAAGTAAATGGTGTGCTGAATACGATTGCAAGGATTGGTGTAATTGACAAGCAACATTTTGGCGGAAATAGCTGGCACACGCCTTACGGTCCTATTTGTTTGCACGAACAATACATTGCACAAATTGGGCTTGGTATAAACGATAACAATTATTTGAGCGGGTACCAGCAATGCCTTGATTTTTACCGCGACAATGCCATTAAACCCGATGGAAGAGTTTGGCCAAGATGGGCATACAGTAATGAAGATGCGATGCCGGAAAAATTTACCGGTAAGGGTTTTTATGAAGCACAATGGGGCTACCTGCTGGACGCTAACCCGGACTTTGTTACGAACGTGGCTGAATTGTATGATCAAACCGGTGATGCAGCCTGGGTAAAAACGCAGCAACTGTCGTGTGAAAAAGCATTGAACTGGATCATTAAAAGAGATAGCAATAATAATGGACTTGTTGAAATGGTAACGGATAGTCATACACAAAAAAGAGGAAGCGATTGGATTGACATTATTTGGGCAGCCTACGAAAATGCGTTTGTAAATGCCAAATTGTATCGTGCACTTGTTTTATGGGCCAATATCGAAAAGCAAGTGGGTAATGTCACTAAAGAAAAATACTATCGGCAGTTTGCTGAAAAATTAAAAACAAATTTTAATAAGCCAACTTCTGCAGGTGGATTTTGGGATGAAGAGAAAAAATGTTATGTCCATTGGAGAGATAAAGATGGATCCATCCACGGCAATAACATGGTTACGCCGGTAAACTTTATGGCTATTGCTTATGGTATTTGCGATGATGCTGCAAGAACAAAAACAATATTGGATGAAATAGAAGTGCAGATGCAAAAAGAACAACTTTTCTTTTGGCCGATTTGTATGTACAGTTACGCTCCCGGCGAGGGAAACGACTGGCAATTTCCTTTTCCAAATTATGAGAATGGCGATATCTTTTTATCCTGGGGATCGATTGCTGTAAAAGCTTACGCTGCATATAAGCCGGAACTTGCATTAAAATATGTAAGGAATGTGCTGGCGCAATATGCAAAAGATGGTCTCGCTTTTCAACGGTACGGACGTTTAAAACAAGATGGCCTTGGTGATGATATTCTTTCAGGGAACAGTCTCTCGGTGGTTGGATTGTACCAGGCCATTTATGGGATCAATCCATTGTATAATCGTTTTTATCTTGAGCCTCATATTACAAAGGACTTAAACGGCACACAGGTAAAGTACAATTACCGGGACCAAAAATTAGTGATTGATCTCGACATGAATAAATATGCCGTATCGAATGATCGTTTTAAAATTATCTCAAAAACTAATTTTGGTTTTTATAATAAAGGTGATGAACTTTTATATTTTAATGGAAGCAATAATACTCCTGCTTTGAAAGTGAAAGCAACTACAAAACGTAATATAACGATTGATATAAAGCAGTGGAGCGCCGGTCAGTTCTCGTGGAAGCAATTGGCAATGGATAGCCAATCAAACAAGTTGACTTACCAGCTGAAAGAACCAGCCATATTGCTTTTTACCCTTTTAAGCATTTTATCATTTATCAAAATAGTATAAAAAAACATTGGGTTTAAGTTCATTCAGCTGGTAAGTCAACTTGTTTGATTGGCT
>JBKJNG010000329.1:0-2514 GCA_046596065.1 Phnomibacter sp.
ACGCCAATGGTGAAAACTACAGCATGCGTTTTTCCCTTTCCCACTCGTATCAGCAAAGTATTATACCGAACAATCAGCTGAATATTACCGACTTCAATATGTACGGTTCATTCAATCCTTCCAAAAGGGTAAAGATTGAAGCCAACCTGAATTACAACCGTCAGTACACACCAAATTTTCCTGACGTTGATTATGGCCCAAACAGCCTGTTGTATAATGTTGCCGTTTGGACGGGTGCAGATTGGGATATTGAATCTCCGGATATTAAAGCAATATGGAAAGAAGGTAAAACGGGTACTGAATCTGTATTTGCAGAATACCAGCGTTACCACAATCCATGGTTTATGGTGAAGGAATGGCAGCGTGGCCATTACAAAAACGACATCTATGGATATGTTTCAGCCAATTTTAAAATTGATGAACATTTAAATGCCACAGCCCGTACGCAGGTGACTACATACAACTTGTTACGTACTGAAAAAATGCCCTTTTCCGCACATCCTTATGGCAGGGAACAAGCATTGGGCGATTACCGGGAAGACCATCGCAACCTGTTTGAAAACAATACCGAACTACAGTTGAATTATAATTACACGGTAGCCAGGTTTGTAAACTTATCAGGTTTGATTGGTGGTAATATCCGTTCCTTCGGTTACAACTCAAACTTCACATCAACTGACTATTTAAATGTGCCCGGCGTTTACAGTTTCAGTAATTCTTTAAACGCTATACAAGCCAATAGTTTCTCTTCTGATATGCGGGTATTAAGTGCCTACGGTTCATTGGATGCATCGCTTGGAAAATATGCTACTATTTCTGCTACAGGCCGTGTTGATAAATCATCTGCTTTACCAACAAATAGTAGTAGTTATTTTTATCCAAGTATTTCAGCAGCTTCTGTTATTTCTGATTACTTAAAACTGCCTGAATTTATTTCTTTTCTTAAAATAAGAGGTTCTTATGCGGCAGTACACGGCGATGCAACTTCTTCAACTATAGGGTTAGCTCCTTTTAACTCTATCACAGCTTTTGGTGCTGGTCCTTCCGGCAATTCGTTATACGATTACCCGCTTGATTATGGTAATAATTACACGTCTCCCTATGGTGGGCCCGATTATTCTTTATCATCGGCTTATAGTACCAGCAAGCCTTATAACAATCAAACGGCAGCGTCGTATACCAGCAACTTATACGATCCTAATATTAAAACCTTTAACCGTGTAAGCTTCGAGCAGGGATTTGATATTAAATTTCTGAAAAACAGGCTTGGTTTAAGTGCTACTGCATTCCAGTATACCGACGGTCCAAGAATTTTGCAAAACCCAATTTCCACGGCAACAGGGTACAGTTATTATTTTCTGAACGCATTAAAAACAAAGAAAACCGGTTACGAGTTTTCATTGACAGGCACTCCGGTAAAATTGAAGAATGGGCTGTCATGGGATGTGTTGGTAAACGTTTCAACTTTCCAGGATAAATACGATGAATTGCCTCCCGGACAAACCATTTACAATACCTTTTTTGAGAAGGGAGACCGTGTAGATAAATTTTACTCCAGCGCATTCGTAAAAACCACTGATGGTAAAATCGTACATGATGCTGCGGGTAAACCATTGGCCAATCCAGTACGGCAATACCTGGGTAATTTAAATGCTGATTTCCAATGGAGCATCTATAACAGGGTTAATTACAAAGGTCTTTCTGTAAGTTTTCAGTTTGATGGAAGTGTAGGTGGTGTAACAACCGATTACATGCGTAATAAAACCATGCGTGGTGGTCGTAATACGGAGACTGTTGCAGGAGCTTTAGGTGTAGCAAGAAGAGCTGATAATGACAATGCTGGTAATACTGCTTTTCCCGGTATTTATGTAGGAGAAGGCGTAGTTGTTTCAAATAATACCCCGATTAATTTCGATTCAAAAACAGGCGGGATACTTAACTACAGCGATTTGCAATTCGCCCCCAATACACAGGTTACCCATGTGCAGGATTACGTAAGTAAATACTACAACATTTCTGAATCAAACCTCATGAGTAAAACCTTTGCAAAGCTGCGTGAAGTAACGATCAGTTATGATTTGCCTGCTAAGTGGATGTCGAAATCTTTTATCAGTAAAGCAAGTATTTCATTGGTCGGCCGCAACCTTATTTACTTCTATAAAGATGATCGCTTTAAAGATGTTGACCTTGATCAATATAATTATTCTTTAAGCGGCACAGGTTTGCAATCGCCTACCACACGCAGGTTTGGATTTAATATTAACCTGGTTTTTTAATCCATAAAAAAATTAAAATAAAATGAAGAAGATATTTTATAAAATAACCGTGCTGGTAGTGATGTTAACGGTTGTTACAAGTTGTAAAAAATCGTTCAGCGATTTAAACACTAATGAGAACAAGCCAACCAGTGTTCCCGCCTCATTGTTATTGAATGGCGTTTTGAATGATCTGTACGATGGCCCTGCGGGCGATTATGAAAAGTATAGTCAGTATTTTTTACAGAACTATGACTAC
>JBKJNG010000018.1:0-7771 GCA_046596065.1 Phnomibacter sp.
GTTTTCAAATTTATAGTCGCCTAGCTTATCGTATTCAACAAAAAGGTTACCGCCCAAAGTTTTTACATCCACATGATTAAAGCCTGCTTCGTTATGTGAGTTTACCAGCGCAGCAGCTGTAACGCCCGTGCCGCAACTAAAGGTTTCATCTTCCACACCGCGTTCGTAGGTGCGCACATAGATATGGTCGTCATCGATCATTTCCACAAAATTTACGTTTACACCCGCCTCCTTATAATACTCGTTATTACGTATTCTCCTGCCTTCGTCAACAACATCATAATCCATTATATCCTGCACCGATTTTACAACATGCGGTGAGCCCGTATTCAAAAAGCTGTAGGAGCTATGAAATTCAATTTTATCAACATCCTTCATTTTTAAATGAACAATATCCTGTTCATCTATGAAACTGGTATGAGGGCCGTCAACAGCAATAAACTCATAATTGCTCCGCTGGATACCGCAATCACGGGCAAAACGGGTAATGCATCTTCCTCCGTTACCGCACATACTTCCTTCTTTCCCATCTGAGTTGTAATACACCATTTTAAAATCAAAGCCGTCTGCCAGTTGCAATTCCATCATGCCATCTGCCCCAATACCAAAGCGGCGGTCGCATAAGCGGACAATTTGTTTTTGCGTTAAGGCTACAGGCTGTTTCCTGTTATCTATTAAAATAAAATCGTTTCCGGTGCCCTGGTATTTAGAAAAAGAAAGGATCATAAAAAGAAAAAAGTAATTATTTATAATAACCCTTATAAAGCGGATAAAATCTCTAAAGAATTGGAGATCATTTTGTTAACAGATTGTAGACCATCCTTCGAAAAGGTTTTGGTTACCCGGTTGGCTACTACTGTGTTCAGACTTAAACATTGGTGACCCAGCAAGCGGCTTAATCCATAGATAGCGCTTGTTTCCATCTCAAAATTTACAATCCGGTAAGGGCCAAAGGTAAAATGCGTAAGCGAGTCAACGAGGTTTGGTTGGCGGAGTCCAAGCCTCAATACCCTTCCCTGCGGTCCATAAAAGCCGGGGCAGGTTACGGTAATGCCTTGCTGATAACCTTCTACAAAATGTTTTAAAAGGCCTACGCTGGCAGCGCTCATATAGGGCTTAATAAATTCATGGTTTAATTGTGTTTGGGTAATAAACTGTTGCAGAATCTGTAATTCTTCCTCGGTTTGTTCCAACCGGTAATATCCCAACAAATTGTCAAGACCAATGCCATGTGTTCCAGCAACGCAGTCATCTACCTGTATATCTGCCTGCAGCGCACCGCAGGTACCCATACGAATAAATTGAAGTGAAGTGTGGTTATCCCGAATGGTTCTTGTTTTGAGATCGATATTTACAAGTGCATCCAATTCGTTTAATACAATGTCAATATTATCGGGACCAATGCCAGTACTGATCACGCTAATACGTTTATTACCAATGGTTCCGGTGTGTGTCACAAACTCGCGATGCTGCCTTTGAACTTCTATTTTATCGAAATATTTTGATACCAATGCTACACGGTCTGGGTCGCCAACGGTGACAATAGTATCAGCCAGTTCTTCCGGTAAAAGATCTACATGGTATAAAGCTCCCCTTGCATTCAAGATCAGTTCACTTTCGGCAATGCTTTTCATATTTGAAAATTTCTGTGCACCTCAATATTAGTACGCAATATCTGCAAATCGGGTGATTATTACTTGAAGTTGTAAGTGTAAAAGTAATTTGCAACGAAGGCATGATGGAAAGAATAATTAGCTACGCAGACGCAAACAGCAAAGAATATTGCCACGAGGGCAGGTGAACATGAAGGGTGATGGTTAGAAAAATTAAACGAGATTACCCGGAGGCTTGAATGTCATGCAATCTTCCTTGTACTTCTCAGTGTTTTTGTGTCTTCGTCGCAAAACTGGGTTTACATAAGCGGGGAATATTGCCGCAAAGACACGAAGGCGCAAAGTTTTTTTTACTTGTATTTCTTAGTGCCGTTGTGGCAAACTTCCGTTTACTGGTTACTTTGGGATGAACTCGTATTACCTGAATTTCTTAGTGTCTTTGTGTCTTCGTGGCAAAACTTCATTGGACAGAATTTAAATTTTTCATTTTCCATTAAGTACGAACCTCCTATTTTTGCGACCCCGAAGGCAAAATGTCAAATAACAAATACCGAATCACATTCTGATTTTTATTGAGATGGGATGTAGGAAAGGCTTTAATTTGAGTGCTGATATTTGCAACTTTAAAAAATGGTACCGTGGCCGAGTGGCTAGGCAAAGCTCTGCAAAAGCTTCTACTGCGGTTCGAATCCGCACGGTACCTCTATCCTAAGGATCACGACTTTGTGATCCTTATTTGTTTTTAAAAAGGTTTTGTTTGAGTTTGATTTGAAGAAATGCTTTCGCATGATAAGCGCTTTATGCTTGCAATAATACCAGCTCGTTCCGGGTTAAAACAATGGCATTGTTGTTCTCAATATTCTGGCGTATTTCCGGGATATAACAGGACAAAAAAGGAAAATAGCTTCGAAAGCTGGTACTAACATGTCACCAGCATAAAGCTATGCTGGCTTTCTTTGTAACGATTATAGATTAATATCTTGTCAAAATCTATTAAGCTGCCGTGTTTTTTTACCATATGAGCGGGCATTTTTTTGGAAGTCATTATTTCACAGGCAAGCCATAGCGCAAAAGCGGAAGCCGTTGCATATTCGCCGCAGAGATGTTTGTAACGGGTAACGGTGGTTTCGTCTGTGAAAACACTTTCAACAGCTTTATCGTACCGAATAAACCGATTGTCTCCATTTTCACCGGTAATTAAAACAGATGGTGTTTTGCCTGTAAGATTTTTCGAAATAAATGCTGCCATTTGCTTCGCCACTTCCGCTTCATCCGTTGTATGAAAAAAATGGATAGCTTCTAAATGTGCTTTAGCATTTTCCGGATTGCCATTTACAACAAACATGGCCGAACCTTCGCCGGCAATTGCACCGATGCTGTCCTCATCATAAAACGAAGGTGGAGATGTCTTTTTATACCAGCCACCTAAAAGATCAATATTGTAATTGTAAGCAGAAATCTCATCCAATCCTCCTACTAAAAAACTGGCTTCAGTATTTGCTTCGAGCATCATAACTGCATCCAGTATGGCGTTTTCAAAAGAAAGCCCGCTTTGCACATGCGTAATGTTGTAGCCTTTGTTTGAAGTTAATAATCCAAGTTGCGCAGCAATGGCATTGGTTGTGCTGGCCACAAAATTGCCGGGTGTCAAACGACCTTCATCATAATCAATAATTTGGTTTAGGAATTTGATACAATCTTCCATGCCACCGTTCGCAGTTCCAATGATGATGCCATCCACTTTTGTTTGCTTTAGCACAGGCATGGCAGCCCCAACACCTATGCGGATCGCCTTGCCCATGCGGCGTAATATGCCGGGCGGAATGCCGTCGTAAGTTGGCTCGGTAACTTCCAGTTTATTAGTAACAGCCATTTTCAATTCGGCTGCTGCCGCCAACGGATTTTGTTGCGGCGATATACAGCTGGTATCGTGAATATAGAGCAGTGGCATTGAATCAGGTTTTTGAGAAAATGAGCGAACTGCAGTTACCGCCAAATCCAAATGAATTGCTCATTACGTGTTGTACCGGCAATTTTGTATAACGATCAATAGGCATTAAGCCGCTACCTGTAATTGGCTCCTTGAAATGTAGCTGTGGGTACAATTCCTGGTAGTATACATTCAGGATGCTGTAAACTGCTTCAACCGCACCGGCAGCCCCAAGTGTATGGCCGGTATTTCCTTTAGTTGAGGAGAATGCAGGCGGCTTTTCAAACAGGCGCAACATGGCAATGCTTTCCACGGCATCGTTATTTTCTGTTCCCGTGCCGTGTGCATTTATAAAATCGATATCACCGGGTTGTAAGCCTGCTGTCTCCAAAGCTTCTTTCATGGCAAGAAAAGGTCCAATGCCTTCATCCGATAAACTGGATGCATGAAACGCATCGTTGGTATTGGCATAGCCTCCAAGCGATGCGTAATGTTTTTTATCCTTTGCATCTTCTTCGGCTTCCAGCACTAAAAAAGCTGCGCCTTCACCCAGGTTAAGCCCCTTTCGGTTTTGGTCAAAAGGTCTGCAAACTTCATCGGAAAGAATATGCAACGCATTAAAACCATTGATGGTAAATTTTGCAAGACTATCAGTGCCACCAACAATTGCCCTTTTTGCCCGGCCCGTTTTTATGAGCCTTGCGCCATACATAATGGCATTAGCGGCGGACGAACAAGCGGTATTAATCGTATTTAAAATACCATTGAGCTGGAAACGCTGTTGCAGAAAAAGATTGATAGAAGCGCAGTCGTAGGCGTTAAGATAAGGCGAGCCATCTTCATCCTTGTTAGCATCGTGGTACAATTCGTCGGTAAGGCACATGCCGCCGACAGTAGTTGCATTTATGAGTGCGGTATCGCTGCTGCTTAATTGATCTTTTGATAATCCCGCATCGAGGTAAGCTTCTTCAAATGCATGCAGTGCAAGCAGGGTAGTTCGGGTAACGCCCGGATCATGTACATCCAGTTTTTTTATAAAACCGGATGTGGTAATATTTACTTCTGCAAAAGGCAGCAAATCAGTGTATTTCGATCGTAGCAAATTTGCCTTTCCAATTCCTGATTTGCCCTCCACCAGCGACATACGGTTTTCCTTAACGGAATGACCGATAGCACTAATGACGCCCATGCCTGTTATAATAATCCTGTTCAATGTAAATAGTGAATGGCGAGCGGTGAGTGGTTAAGTTGCACTTTTACCATTTCACGTTTCACAGTTATTATTTGGTGCGATGCTTTTCAATGTAATCCACCATCGTGTTTACATCCACCAAAATTTTTCTGCCCTCTTTGGGGTCTTTAATTTCAATGCCATATTCGCGGGAAAGCAACACGATCAGTTCGATAGAGTCAATTGAATCAAGCCCAAGACCTTCACCGAATAAAGGTTCTTCATCTTTTATATCGGCAGTGGTAAGTGTTTTCAAATTAAGAAATTCGATGATCTGCGCTTTAACCTGTTCTTTTAGTTCAGCTGTTTCCATAGTCGTTTATATAAAATTTTTTTGTTTCAGTTTCCATAATGAAATCAACTGAATACACATAGTTATTGCCAGTAAAGGCAAGAGTTTTATAAAGATATCTGCAAGGTTTCCACCCTCCAGAAATAAACCATAATATGCTTCCAGGCACCAGTGCATGGGAGAAAATTTCATGAGCGTTTGCATATTTGCCGGCATAGCAAATCCCGGAACAAGCACACCGCCAATAGCCGCAAGCAATACTACGCTTACTGCTCCAATGCCGTTTGCCTGCTCTTCGGTTTGTGCAAAAACGCCCAAACAAACGGCATAACTAACGGCGCACCAGCCGCAAATTAAAGAAACAATAATTACCCCTGCAAGATCGGGTGGTATGTTTAACCTTGGCAAACCCATCAATGGAAACAGCCATATTCCTATTGAAAAAATGACAGCCGTTTGTAGCAGGGTTACCATCAGGTAAGTGATTTGCTTGGAGGATATAGCTACGAGATAGCTGGTAGGTAATGTTTTTAACCGCACAAAGCTACCATTTAGTTTTTCCCTTACAACGCCGCTACCCAGCGAAATAACTACAAAAAACATGGCAAATATGGTCCAGGCGGGTATGTTGTGCTGCGTGGCGTTTGGTAAGTTGGTACTACCATCTCTTGACATAGCCATTTCTTTTACCGGCACCTGGTTGCTCGCAATATCGTTTTCGAGTGTATCGGTCATTACTTTATCGCTTAACGAACCATATATGGTTTTAATGATTTGCTTGCTTTGTACCAGTTGCAAAGCGCTGGTTAATGCGCCTTCAATCGATTGGCGGAAAGAACTCTGCAAAACGGGATGATAGTAAAATAGCAACGAATCCATATTGCCTGAAAAACTGGTGCTGGCAGAAGTATCGATTTCTTCAACGCCAAAATCTTTCATGGCTTTACCCGCAATCACATTTGCTTTGCCAGTGATTTGTTCGGAAAAACGGGCCGGGATGATAATAGCGATCAATGCATCTTTCTTATGCATCTTGTCTTTTATGACCTGCTCGCTTCCGTTATCGGCGTCAATATTGGTTATTTTAAACATCCCCAATTTTTCAATAGCCTTTACCAGTTCACGGCCCGATTGACCACTGTCGCGGTTACAAAGCATTAAAGCAACCTTGTTGTTGTTCACCAGTTCAAATGTGCTGTTCTGTATAGCTGTGATGACAATGGCCAGCAGGATTGGCATTACAAACATGAATATGAGCCCGACCCGATCGCGGGACATTATCCTGATGTCTTTTTTTATAGTAATCAATAGTTTAAACAAGGAGCGATTTGTGAATTATGATTTATGAATTATGATTTTTAATGTGCTGACATTGATTAAGAACGGTTACCCTATTTATTAATCCGAGGTATTCGAATTTGTTTGAAGGCGCTGCGAATCCGATAGCTACCGGGAGTGAAAATGAGTACAAATACAAATATGAGAATGTGAGGATGAATACAGGTTAATGGAATTATTTAGACGAAAATCGAATTAAACAAATCACAGATCGTACATCGCCCATCAGAGATTGTCATTTTATTTTCTGAGCAATCATAATCATTCTAGGCGTTTTTCTTACATGATAACTTCCTAATTTGTAATCGCCAAAAACTTCTTTTATCTGCATGCCCTGGTACGCAAGCATATCGGTAAAATCGCCCAACGAAAATTTGGCTACTTTTTCGATGTATACATGTGGCTCGGTAAACGAGTCGTGTTCTACTTCAATCTTCTTATAAAAAGAATCTTCATCCATCCATTTTGTAATATGGAAGTTATAGCCATCAATAGCTTTATCAAACGAATGCACGAGGTTGTCTTCAGCATAATGCACGTTCAGGTAATCGATAACCAATGTGCCTTCTGCTTTTAGCGATTGTGAGATGGTTCTTATCGCTGCATCGTGTTCCCTCCGGGTACGGAAATAGCCAAAACTGGTAAAGAAATTAAAGGCGTAATCAAAGTAATTGATCCAAAATGGCTGGCGCATGTCGTGCCGGTAAAAATGCAGATTTTCGGTTTGCAGTTTCAATGCCTCTTCAATCGAATTAAACGAAAGATCGAAGCCCGTAACATCAAAGCCTTTTTGTGCTAACTGGCAGGCATGTCTGCCTTTGCCGCAGGCCACATCCAGCATAGTGCTGGTAGCCGCAGGTTTAAGAAAATCAACCAGGGTATTAATGAAAGCTGCGGCTTCTTCCCGGCTTCGGTCGAAATAAAGCAAGTGATAATAAGGTGTGTTGAACCATATATCGAACCATTCTTGTTTTTCCATGCAATCAATCATTTCAGCAAACCTATGACAAAATATAAAAAGCGCCCTGTTCCTCACCTGTTGTTAAACAAATGTCAGTTCAATTATTTCTGTGTCGTAATTATACCATTCAATAAGCTTATTAATATTGATAAGTGGTAATTTCTACTGGTAACCTTCCACTATTTTTGAAGCCGAAAAAAAATCAAATTGCATGAAAAAATTATTATCTGTTATTGCACTTGTCTTATTGTTTGTCGCAGGTAAGTCACAAACTGTCGATGAAATATTAGACAAACACATAGCTGCTATTGGTGGCAAAGAAAAATGGCTGACGCTGAAAACCATAGTGATGGATGGAAACCTAAAAGCAAATGGTGCTGATATTGCCGTTAAGATAACAGGGGCG
>JBKJNG010000025.1:0-4402 GCA_046596065.1 Phnomibacter sp.
CCAAACTATTTTTTCAGGTGAACTGCAAACCGGTAAAATTTAATGGTGTTCCAAATCTAGGTCTTGTTTCCGTCTTACGGGGTTACCTGGCTTTTATTTTTCGTTCAATACCAATCAATTTGTCCGAAACCGGTCGTTTTTTAAATTGCCATTTAGCTGAAACCCCTACCGGTACTGGTTTTCAGTTTGGCACCCATCTTGGATAACCATTGTTCAAACCAAGTGTATGGATACGGCTATTGAAGCATCGGTAATCAGCCGAAAAAGAAATAAGTCAATCCTGATATCAATAATAATAATTGTGTTATTGGCCGTAGCCGTTATGTTGCTGCGCAATTCTTTTGCATCTTCTATTAAGAAATCGGCTATCACTACAGCAGTGGTTGAAATCGGTAATATCGAAAACACGCTGAATGCGTCCGGTGAAATCTTGCCGGAATTTGAAGAAATCATCACAAGTCCTATCGCAGCATCTATACAAAACGTAGGGGTAGATGCAGGCTCTACCGTTAAGAGTGGTCAGTCTGTATTAATGCTCGATAAGTCGGCATCGCAAATGGAATATGAAAAACAAAAATTTGGACTCGAATCAAAACACAACGACATCAAAAAATTAAAGCTTGAATTAGATAAAAGTTTCTATGATATTAAATCGAATAACAGTATTAAGCAATTGCGTATAAATAGTTTGGAAGCAGATGTTGAAAATGCAAAACGTTTATACAAAGCGGGTGGTGGTACACGTGAAGATGTAGAGAAGGCTGAATTGAATTTAAAAGTTGCATTGCTTGAAAAACAACAACTGGAAAATGAAATAAGGAGCAAACAACAAACCATGCAGGTAGAAATGCGTGAAGCTGGTATTGCGGCCGCTATTCAGCAAAACGATTTAAATGAATTGGGAAGAAAATTGCAACTGGCGAATGTTGTAGCTAAAAGAGTTGGTGTTGTTACCTGGATCAATAAAAATATCGGTGCAACGGTACAGGAAGGCGAATCGCTGGCACGCATTGCTGATCTCAGCAGCTTTAAAGTGCAGGGCAGTATTTCTGATACTTATCTCGGTCAGTTACGAAATGGTATGGTTGCAATAGTACGAATCAACGAAACACAGGTAAGAGGAACGGTTATCAATATTCAGCCTTCTGTTCAAAATGGAATAGTGGTATTTAATATTAGACTTGATGAACAAAATGTTGCCTTGCTAAGACCCAATATGAAGGTGGATGTATTTCTTGTTACGGCTTCCAAAAATAATGTGATGCGGGTAGCAAACGGACCTGCATTTAAGGGCACGCCCACGCAGGACATATTTGTGGTTGTGAATGGTAAAGCAGAACGACGTACTGTTCAAACTGGTTTGGCAAATTTCGATTGGGTTGAAATAAAGAACAACGTAAAACCCGGTAATGTAATTATTACTTCCGACATGACTGACTATAAAAATTCAAAAGAAATCACTATTAACAACTAAAAGCATGTCGTCGAAAATAACATTCATAATAATATTTGTATTTGTTGTATCAGTGACAGCGGGGCAGGTTAAAAATGATACGCTACGTCTTACATTAAAACAGGTGGTGGAAATGGCGAAAGGAAAATCTATTGCATCAAAGCAAGCAGCTACTACAAGGGAAACAAAATATTGGGAGTATCGCACATTTAAATCTAATTACCATCCGCAACTTTCACTCGATGGTATTCTTCCGGGATATAATAAGACATTCATTGAAGTGCTGCAACCGGATGGAACGATTCAATTTCAATCCATTCATAATAATAATTCTTCGCTCAATTTATCTTTTAGTCAAAGTATTGCAGCAACGGGAGGCGTTGTGTTTGGTACTACACAATTGCAGCGCTTTGATGATTTTGAGAGAAAGAATAGATTATATAACGGAGTTCCTTTTGGCATTGGTTATAGTCAGCCTTTGTTTAAGTTTAATAATTTAAGATGGGAACAGAAAATTCAACCGCTATTATACAACGAAAGCAAACAGGCTTATCTAGAATCTATGGAAGCAATTGCATATAGAGCAAGTGGTTATTTCTTTGATTTGTTATTGGCCCAGGTAAATCTTCAGATATCAGGAACAAATCTTGGCAATACGCAAAATATTTTACGCATCGCCGACGAGAAATATGAGTTGGGAAAAACATCAAAAAACGAAATCCTGCAATTACAGTTGGAACAGTTGAAAGCGAAGAAAGCAGTAGGTATTGCAAAACGGGATATGGAAATAGCCACATTAAATCTTCGTGCTTATGCGGGCATTGTTGACACGCAAAAAATTGCGCTGGCATTACCGGAAGCGGTTGTTGATATGGAAGTATCTTCAGAAAAAGTATTAAGCGAAGCCTACGCTAACAGAAGTGATGCCATTGCTTTTGCAAGGAGGATTGCCGAAGCAAAAAGAGACGTTGCAAAAGCAAAGGGCGACAATGGTTTAAATGCGGCGTTAACTGCGCAACTGGGTTTTTCAAAATCAGCAACTACTATTCCCAAAGTGTATCAAACGCCGCAAGATCAGCAACAGGTTCAGCTAACTTTTACAATTCCCATTTTAGATTGGGGAAGATCAAAATCAAGAACTAAAACAGCGGAAGCCAACCTGCAATTTGCCTCGTATGCTGTTGAACAGGATAAGCAAATTTTTACGCAGGAAATTGTAACGCAGGTAACGCTTTTTGATATGATGAAAGAACAGTTGCTGATGACCGCTGATGCCGATAGTATTGCCAGCGAAAAATACCAGATCGCAAAAGATCGCTATGTACTTGGAAATTTAAGCATTACCGATCTGAGTATAGCGTTCCAGGAAAAAGACCAGGCGAAGCGGGATTATATTGCAGCACTAAGGGATTTTTGGGGAGCGTATTACCAGCTGCGTTATTTAAGTCTTTATGATTTTGAAAGAAACGAAAAGATAAAGGGATGAGGGGTGAATAGTGAATGTTGAAAATGAAAATGAAAAGTGAAATGTCAAAAGTCAAAAATGAAGAGAATAATTATTATAAAATACACAAACAATAAAATATGATCAGCTTACAAAACATTGAAAAAGTATACCGCACCGACACGGTGGAAACGCTTGCATTAAACAGCATTAACCTGGATATAGCGAAAGGCGAATTTCTTTCTATCATGGGGCCATCCGGCTGTGGCAAAAGTACATTGCTGAATATTATAGGTTTGCTGGATGCCCCATCTAAAGGTGCCATTCAAATTGATGCGCAAACTACTGATCACTTAAATGACAAACAGCTTGCACGGTTTAGAAATAAGAAAATCGGTTTTATTTTCCAAAGTTATCATCTCATCAATGATTTAAAAGTGCTGGATAATGTTGAACTGCCACTGTTATACCGTAGCAGCACCGGTAAAGAAAGATCAAGGCTGGCTACGGATGCGTTGGAAAAAGTGGGCCTTAGCAATCGCATGAAACATTTTCCAACGCAATTAAGTGGTGGACAAAAACAACGTGTTGCTATTGCAAGAGCCATTGTTGGCAGTCCTGAAATTATACTGGCAGATGAGCCAACGGGCAACCTTGATAGTAATATGGGAAACGAGATTATGGAGATATTGTTACACCTTAATCGTGTGGAAGGAACAACGATTGTGATGGTTACGCATGATGAATACATGGCGAGAAGGACACACAGGCTGGTTCGTTTGTTTGATGGTTCGCAAGTTCAATAATGATTGAGTGCATTTAAATTACCCATTATTAATTATTATTCCGTGCTAAAAAATTATTTCAAAATAGCCATAGCCGTTTTAAAACGAAGAAAATTTTTTACTTTCATTAGTTTGTTCGGTATCAGCTTTACGCTTACCATTTTAATAGTTTTAACAGCGTTTGTTGATAACATTACAAGCGCTAATTATCCTGAATCAAACAGGGACAGGTCGCTTTATATTACAACTCTGCAGCAAAGTAATGCGGAGTACGCCAGCCAACGAAATGGCCCCGCAAGTTTTTACTTTCTTAACCATTATGTAAGCACTTTAAAAACGCCGGCTAAGGTGGCCATCGCATCCTTTTTTATGCCTACGAATACTTATATAAATAATAAGAAACTCGGAATTAATCTTAAGTATACAAACGATGCTTTTTGGGATGTAATGAAATTCCGGTTTATAGAAGGAAAGCCTTACAGTTTGCAGCAAATTAGTAATGCGGAAAAGGTGGCGGTCATTTCTGAAGATACAAAGAATGATTATTTTGGAGATGTGCCAAATGTTGTAGGTAAATATATTGAAGCAGATAATGTGCAATATCGTGTTTCAGGTGTAGTGAAAAGTGTTCCTGTGATTATGCCCATTTCTTATGCCGATTTATACGTGCCTTATACCGTTTCGAAAACCGATTACAAGCACCAGGATATAATGGGGAAT
>JBKJNG010000133.1:0-6732 GCA_046596065.1 Phnomibacter sp.
TTCTATATCTAAAAAAATAAAAACCCGGGCCAACGAAAGTATTACCGGTGAATTAAATTTTTTAAAAGCAAGATTGTGTTGAATACGCAATTAAAACATGCCGATGCTGATGTAAAAATTAATGCAGCGTACAAAAGCGTATCCCCTGTAAAAGTAGCATTCGATTGAACGCTTCATGCCGATTCGTTCGACATAAAAAAAGCCTGCAATGAAATAAAATTATTTCGCGATAGGGTCAATTTAACTGCTAAAGCTTCTGGTATTATTTCGTTGGATACTTTAAAAGGCATTCCCGATGCAAACATGTATCCCATATATCCATCCTTAAAAGGTGGCGGTGGATTAAGCCTGGAAAATATAAAAGTGGATGGATTAAAACTGTTTTCAGCTATCAGCAAAACAAGTGGCAAAGACAGTGTAAATAATCCTACCCTCAAAAAAGTAAATTTCAAAACAACCATCGCATATAATATAATTACCATTGATCGGGTAAGAATGAAAGTGTTTGGCTTTCGTCCGCGGTTTTAGGGCTAAATCTCATTCGATGGAAGGTAAAATCTTACATGCAGGTTAGGACTTCCACCATTTGGTTTTATAGGAATACCTATGAGTATAAAAGGAACAATTACCAATCCCATTGTTACCTTAAAAAAGAATGAAGAAGCTGACTTTGAGGAAACCAAAGATGATGTGGAATAATTCCGTCCGTAAACATAAAACAAGGCAGTCTTAATTTTAAATTCGACTTTTAATGTTTGTACTTTTTATTTTTTCTACTTATTAAGTTTTACTCTATAGTTTCATAATGCAGTTTCCATCCCCCAAAATGATTATCCTCATTACTGGAAAACCATATTAAAACGGAATTGCTCCAACTGGTTATAACGGGTGGCAGTTTGTTGCCACTAAACATAGCTAATATTGGATCGTTGGTTTTTATTCCGTTAAATATATACACGAAATCAATTTTAGCTTCCGTTTCCATTTCACTAAAACTAATACGGATTTTTTTCCCCGCGGGCACCGTTATCTGCCATTTACAATCACAACGGTTCGTATAATCTTCAGCACCACTGCCATCTTCAATATCACCATTCGGGGCAGTTATAAATTGGGTCCCACTACAATAAAGCTGGCTGCTGTCGAGTGTTTGCACTTTATAATACAACCAATCATGGGTTGGATTTTTTTGTGGTGGTTTTACCGAAAATATCTTTAAAGAATCTGCCTTAAAATAAAATGGATGGTTAAGCAATTTGCCCGTAATTATTGTATCGTGTGCAACACCATTTGCGTAAAAAACAACATTCAAATCGGGCCATCCTTTTGGAATGGCCGCATTTGTTTGTTTTACAAAAAGCTTTATTGAAGGATACTTGCCTGCTGGCTTAACAATAAATGGTTGCTTTGTTTGCAGCAAGTTTAAAGGAATAAATCCTTCCGGCTGCAGCTTTTCATTGGTTGTAGCGGGATATTTCCATTCGGCAATCAACGATGTAATATTCAACAAACCCGCTCCGAAATTTCCCGCATACAAAGGATTGAAAGCATCAATTGGCAATGCACTGTTTTTAAGTAACCGTTCTATATCTGTCAATACTAAATCCTTATCACTGGCGAGCATAACAGCAACAATAGCGGCTACAAAAGGTGCGGCTGCTGAAGTGCCACTTAAAAAACGACCAATTTCATATTGATATGGCACGGAAGTGAATATGGAATCTGAAGGGGCAGCCAAATCAACAAAAGCGCCATAATTAGCTAACCTGGCTTTTTTATATAAGGGATTTATAGCTGTAACATTTAAAACCGGAAGTGCAGCACCGGGAAACATTGGCACCATACTTACAAAATTTCCAGCGGCGCCTATAATTATCACTCCTTTACTAATAGCATTGTTTACAGATCTTTCTTCTGCTTTTCCGTATTCGCCACCGCTCCAGCAGCAAAGTATAATTTTTGCCCCCTGCTGCACCGCATAATCAATGCCCTGGTAACCATACTTGATATAGTTTCCCCTGCCCGCATCCGCCATTACTTTTACTGGCAACAAATTGAATGACTGCATACTATTGCCTGTGAGCTTTTGTAGCATTTGCCAGCAAATACCCGATACGGCTGTACCATGATTCAAAGCTTCTGCGTTTTGTTTTGGAGGATTTACATCGGCATCATTGTCGGCCAAATCCCAGCCTGTCACGTCGTCCACAAAACCATTTGCATCATCATCTACCCCATTTCCTTCGATTTCTGCTCGATTGTGATAAAGCTGATTTTTCCATAGCGGTTGATGAAGGTCGAATGCATCATCTACAACAGCAATTGTAATGGCTTGTGCTGGCACAAAATATTTGGGTGCATCTACAGGCACCTGCAACATGCGGTAAGCCCAGTTATTTATGGTATCGTTTTGGGCAAAAGATGCTTTTGGGAAAAGTAAAGAAGGTATTAAAAGGGAAGCAATAATGTATACAAGAACAAAAATGTTTTGCCTTCTGGCCGGAGCATGCTGCATGGTCTGATGAATACAAATGAGCAATTTGCCTGGCAAAGCAACAAATTGTATAATTTGAAAAATACCTGTTAAAAATATTATGAAAAAACTAGAACGGTGGTACCGTCTCTGAGCCAATTTGTTCGCCAAGGAAGCGTTCGGTAAGGCCAATACCAGCACCCTGGTGTAATGCAGCCCTCCCTCTTAAATCGGGAAGTGCAAAATTCGTTTGTCCATTACCGCCATAATAGGTTCCCAACAACGAAAACAACGCCTGGTTTTGGTTAATAGGCAGTAATTGTCCGTCACAGGTAGCCCAGCCTCGGGGTGCGAAATTAAATCCATACAAAGCAATTTCTCCTATATAGGCATCGTACCCATTCCTTGCTGGAAAAACACCCTCTAATGCTATACAATAATTTAAAACCAGTGAAGGCTGCATATTGCTGGCTGTAGGTTTTACAAAAGAACCGCCAGATATATTTACCCAATTGTTTCCGTCCCAGCTTATTAGGTCGCCCGCTGCTGTTCCCGGGTTTAAAGCAATTTGATTCGTGGAACTATTAACCGTAATAGGAGTTTTACCGGTGTAAACGTAATTTTTCCACGCAGTACCATTCCAAAACTCCGCCCGTTTATTCGTAGAGTCATAAAGCATCATTCCTTTATGTGAAGCATTCAGGCCGGTTGTATAAGTTGTTTTTATTTCAGTTGTCATCCTTGGTAGTAAAAGCGCCCTGTTACTACTCTTTAGTTCAAGGAGCGCCTTCGTATTTACGGAGTTAGTGCCAATGCCAACTTGTGCCATTGCTACCACTGTACAGAAACAAAATGATGAGAACAGTATCCTTTTCATATTAGCGTATTTGGTGCTTAAATCTAAAGTAATGTAAGAGCATAAGCTATTAAATAAATAGAGATTGAAACCCGGTGTTGTTCTACGGCAGCAGTTTACCGGCTCATTGCGGCCTGCTTCATTTCGTGTGCAACCTCGTGGCCAAGGTATTTTTCAATCATATTATGAACAAGGTAAATAACGGGTGTCATTATAATGACAACTATAAATTTATAGATATAATTAACGGTGCAAACAGCCATTACCAATTTGAACGACCAAATAAAATCGTTGCCGTTCGCCCCCACCCTGCTACCGATATAAAAAGCAATAAACAGCACTACGAAACTGTCAATGAATTGGGAAATAACGGTCGATCCCGTCGAGCGCAACCAAATCATTTTTTCGCCGGTCATCCGCTTTATTTTGTGAAAGGCTACCACATCAATCAGTTGGCTAAATATAAAAGCGGCTAATGATCCGATGATAATATTTCCACCCTGGCCAAGTACACTTTGATAAGCACTTTCCATATTTGGTACACCACTGCCGGTTTTACTCGTGATAAAAAAATCGGCCGGTACCAGTTTCATGGCACCATAAAAAATCAGGAAGGCAAACGCAATTAATCCAGCCGTTAAATAGCTAAGAAACTTCACGCCCTTTGTGCCGTAATATTCGTTAATAATATCTGTCATAATGAAAACGACTGGCCATAACAGTACACCGGCTGTAAGGTTAAGGCTAAGCGCTTCTCCAAAAACATGTAAGTTGAGCGGCAGGAAGCCGAGCGTTTTTTCCAGTGAAAATATTTTCACACCAATAATTTCAGCAATAAGGGCATTGGCAATAAAAAAACCTCCAAGTATTAAAAACAGGCGTGTCGGCTTGTTACGGATAATGTTATCTATCATAGAAATTTAAAGTAAAGAAAGATTAGCTGGGCTGCAAAAGAAATCAGGTTAAACCATCTAAACAATAAGCCGGCAGTTTGGTTGCTGTTTTTTTCAATCTTATTCATTCCAGGGTTGCTACCTGCTTGCATAGCAGTTGTCGTTTTCTTTATAAATAAACTTATCACCCATACCAGGTTTATAACAATGGCTATTAAACCAAGCATTACGATGGTGTTCAACAAATCCTGCTGCAGGTTGCGGGCAGGTTTCCAAACTTCGAAAAGCAGCGTTAACCAAAAACAGCTATTGCTTAACACTGCCAGTTTTTTCAGTTGCATTCGCCAGATAAATTGATCGTGGTAGATAGAATAAGCGCCGTTTAAACAGCCTTATTCAAGTTGGGGTAAAATAACATTATTTTGCCGGGACCAAATTAAAACCGTTTCAACTTTGAAGCGTTCAAACGTACGACAACCCGCAGGTATGAAGACAGATTATAAGAAACTATTGCCTCACGTAATTGCTATCGTGATTTTTTTAGTGGTGGCGCTATTGTATTGCAAGCCGGCATTAACGGGCCTTGCTATTGAGCAGCATGACCTGATACAATGGAAAGGCATGGCACAGGATGGTTATAATTATAAGGCGACTCATGGCGATTTTCCAGAGTGGACCAACGGTATGTTTAGCGGGATGCCTGCTTATAATATTGCTTTTGAAAGCAATGCCTACGTACCAGATTATGTTACCATAATCATGGGGCTATTTCTTCCGGTTCCGTTTTTATATTTCTTTTTGGCATGCGTGGCTTTCTATTTTTTATCGCAGGTATTACGCATCAATCCATGGATTGGAATAATTGCTGCATTGGGCTTTGCTTATTCCAGCTACGACCCAATTATAATTGTAACCGGCCATCATACTAAAATGATGACCATTGCTGTAATGCCCGCCTTACTGGCATCCTTACTAATGGTTTTTGAGCATAAAAAATATTGGCTTGGTGGTGCATTGATCGCTTTGTTTACCAGTTCAGTGGTTGTTTTCAATCACCTGCAAATGGTGTTTTACATGATCATTGTAATTGCTTTTATGGTAGCGGGATATGCCATTGTTTGGATTAAATCCGGCCAGGTAAAAAGGCTTTTAATTGCCGGCAGCATTTCATTGGCAGCAGCAGTGCTGGGTGCGCTGGCATGTTCGGTAAACCTGTTTACCACGTTCGATTATTCAAAAGAAAGCATGCGTGGTGGTAAGGCCAGCCTTATTGCTGATACAACCGCTAACAAAACCGCAGCTAAGGCAAGTACTGGTTTAGATGTTGATTATGCTTTTCGCTGGAGCTATGGCATTCCGGAAACCTATTCTTTAATTGTACCTAATGCAAATGGTGGTGGAAGCCAGGGCCTTGGTGAAGAATCGAAATTTTATGAAACGCTGGTAGGCAAAGTGCAATCCGGCGAAATTGAGCAGGGACTGGCACAGCAGGTTGCACAGTTTGGAACTTCTTACTGGGGCGATCAACCCTTTACATCGGGCCCGGTTTACCTTGGAGCCATTGTTTGCCTGCTATTCATCCTTGGCATGGTAAACGTGGAAAGCTTTCATAAATGGTGGATTTTGGCAGCATGCGTACTGGGAATTGTGATGGCATGGGGGAGCAACTTTATGGGCTTCAATGAATTCCTGTTCAATCACCTGCCCATGTACAACAAATTCAGGGCGCCTTCGCAATCGCTGGTAATACCACAACTTTTGTTCCCGGTTGTCGGGATGCTGGGCCTGCAAAAATTTCTTTTTGTTACAGAAACAGACGGTGAAAAATGGAAGAGTCTTCGGTTGGCGGGTATTATTATGGCCGTGATTTTATTGATGGCTACCCTGTTTTATTTTACCGCCAATTATAGTTCTGCCAGGGAAAAAGATACCATTCAGCAAATCAGCAAATCGAATCCAACTCTTGCCAAACCGGTTAAAGAAGTAATTGCTGCCGCCGGCGAGGACCGGAAAGAAATGCTGAAAGACGACCTGCTTCGCACCATTTTACTTACTGTTATTGGATTTGCTGTGTTATGGCTTTTTACAAAGCAAAAAATTAAACCCGCAATTCCATTGGCAGTATTGCTGTTTTTAAATGCCTTTGACCTGTTGGCTGTGGGCAAACGCTACCTGAACGATAACAATTACGCTGAAAAAGATGTCACTGAAGCCGTTGCATATGTTCAGCAAAGTAATCCTGGCTTGTACAAAGCACTTAGCTTTATTCAGCAAGATAAAGATCCCCATTACCGTGTTTTCAATGCCACTGCTGATCCTTTTAACGATGCACTTACCTCGGCTATGGTACGTTCGGTTGGTGGCTATCATCCGGCAAAACTGAGTATTTACAACGATCTTATTGAGAACCAGCTAAGTAAGCAGAATATGAACGTTTACAATATGCTGGATACAAAATATTTTATAGTACAGGGGCAACAGGGAAAAGAACCAATTGCGCAACAAAACCC
>JBKJNG010000256.1:0-6054 GCA_046596065.1 Phnomibacter sp.
TTGCACGGCCGGCCTTGCCTAATACATGCGCCACTTCCGGAACTGATTTAATCAATTTATCCTGCACCTGTAAAATTCTTTTTACTTCACTGTTTGAAACATCGGGTAATGCAACCGGCATAAAAAGAATAGAACCTTCATCCAGTGGCGGCATAAATTCCCTGCCCAAACTCATTACCAATGGAATGCTGATGATTAGTGCAATCAAATTAACTGCGATGGTTGTTTTGCGCCATTTAATGCAGGCCCTTATAACAGGTTCATACATTTTTTCCAGGTAACGATTGATGGGATTTGCATTCTCATTTCTAAACCGGCCTTTCATAAAAAATGAAATTAGAACGGGCGCTAACGTTAATACCAAAATGGCATCTACCACCATGATAAAAGATTTTGTGTACGCTAAGGGGCCAAATAATTTTCCTTCCTGCCCTGTGAGTAAGAACACAGGTAGAAAGGATGCGATGATAATGATAGTGGAAAAGAATACACCTCTTGAAACCTGTTTACAGGCACGTTCAATAATTCCCATGCGGATTTCCTCAGGAATTTTTTGATAACCGGGTGTTTTAAAAATGCGTTTGCGGGATTTTTTAAAAAAATGCATGTTATATTTTTTTATTGGCGGGATCATTCTGCCATTCTGAAAGATTTCGATAGGCGTTTTCGCTCATGATGATGCCATTATCTACAATTACACCAATGGCCAGTGCGATGCCCGTAAGCGACATAATATTTGATGACAAACCGAATGCATTCAGCAGGATAAAACTTACGGCGATTGTGATGGGTATTTGTATGATGATACTTAATGCACTGCGCCAGTGAAAAAGAAATACAATAACAATGATGCAAACAATAGTTATTTCTTCCAGCAATTTTGATTTGATGGTTTCGATGGCGGCTTCTATCAGCGTGCTTCTATCATACGCAACTTTAAATGTTACACCCTCGGGCAGACCTTTTTCCACATCTTTCATTTTTGCTTTTACGGCGGTAATAACACGATCTGCATTTTCTGCGTAACGCATCACCACGATGCCACCTACCGCTTCGCCTTCACCATTCTCATCAAAAATTCCAAGGCGCAGGTCAGAACCCATTTGCACGGTGCCTATATCTTTTACCCTGACCGGTATTCCGTTGTTATTTGACAGTGCTATTTGTTCTATGTCGGCCACGTTTTTTATATACCCCAATCCACGAATGATGTAAGCCATCCCGGACATTTCAAACTTTCTTCCTCCCACATCATTATTGCCCGATTTTACCTTAGTCATTACATCCATCATGGTTAGATTGTAGTACTGCAATTTCACGGGATCAATTACCAGCTGGTACTGCTTTTCAAAACCGCCGAACGACGCCACTTCCGCCACGCCAGGAACGGTTTGTAAAGCGAACTTGATATACCAATCCTGCAGGGCTCTTTGCTCACCCAGATCCATCTTATTCGCATCCAGCGTATACCAGAAAACATGGCCTACACCCGTGCCATCCGGGCCAAGCGTAGGCGTTACACCATCGGGCAATAAACGCTGTGCATAATTGAGCCTTTCCAGCACCCTTGTTCTTGCCCAATACACATCCACCTTATCTTCAAAAATGATGTACACAAAACTCATCCCGAACATAGATGTGCCGCGGATGTTCTTCACTTTTGCAATGCCCTGCAGGTTACTCACCAGGGGATAGGTAACCTGGTCTTCAATCACCTGCGGGCTCCTTCCCATCCACTCGGTAAAAACAATTACCTGGTTTTCTGACAAATCGGGTATTGCATCAATGGGATTTTTATTTATGGAGAAAATTCCCCACGCAAGCAGGCCCGCTGCAATCATTAATACAATGAGCCTGTTGCGCAGAGAAAATTCAATGAGCTTATGAACCATACATTATTCTTTGGGCTTTGTATAAGTAGAATCCTGCATCATTTTCATTTGTGCATCGGTCATTTTTTGTTTAACGAGTGTCATGCCACATTTCGGGCATTTTCCGGGGTGATCGCTCATTACTTCGTTGTGCATTGTGCAGGTGTACATTTCGTCTTTTGCTAATTGTTCAGTGGCCGGTTTAGTATTGCCCGAGCAGGAAGTAAATGTGAAAGAAATGGTGAGCAGGATGGCTGCGATAAAAAATAGTTGTTTCATAAATTGCTTGTTAAAGGGCTGCAGAATGTCTGCCACCCATTGAATAAATTATTTGGTTAATAAAATTAAGTAACTGTTTAAAACACTTTTCGCGATTATCAATGTGTATTTAATTGCCAGGAATGCACGATGAACGAACAAAACATTTTCGATTTAAAGATTAGTGGCTTATTCGTGCATTCGTGACAATAAGAAACACAGTATACTTAAGGTTTCTTATTTTCTTTTTTTACTAAGGTCATTCCGCATTTGGAACATTTTCCAGGTTTGTCGCTGGTAACATCGGGATGCATCGGGCAGGTATATTGTTTCATCACCTCCGATTTCATTTGCTCTTTACCCGATAATACAAGCGCTTTACCACAAATGGTACAGCTGCCCGGTTTGTTGCTCATCATGTCGGAGTGCGATGGACATGCATACACGTTTAATTTAACCAAAGCAGTACCGCATTTGGTGCATTTACCCGCTTTGTTGCTAAACTCACCGGGGTGCATGGGGCATTCGTAAGCCTTTACAATGCCACTTTTCATTTGTTCTTTAGTAGATAGCGTAAGTGCCATACCACATTTACTGCATGTACCCTCTGTACTGCTCATTTCTCCCGGATGCATAGGGCATATATAGGCTACCTGCTGCGCCGCAATCGTATCTGCGGGAAAATTGTTTTTAGCTTTTTGCGCATAAGAGGCAAATGAAGCTGATAAAGCAAAAAAAAGTACGATAATCGTTTTCATGATTAATGTATTTGAATAGGTTGGCAATAATGCAAAACGCATTACGCCGGAATAAAAAATATGAGATGGAAAAAATTAACGGACAACAGAATAGTGCCCGTAAAAGAAGGCGAAAAAAATCAGACTCTGTAAATGCAGTTGAAAATAAACAGTGGTACGCCGCTGTGCAATGGTGGTGCATTACTACTGTTAGCACTATCATTTAATTGCTGGTTTACCAACGCCAACGAAGTATAAATGGGCGTAAATACATGTAAGAGTGTAAACTGTTTTGTCGGGCTTATAATATCAACTGCTGCTGCATGCTGATCGCTTACTTTATAAAATTGATATTTTGTCTGGCAGCAGCCTTCTTCATCTTGCTTACCACATTTTTTTACGTCTTGCTGAATGAAAGTAAGGTTGGTGGCTTCAAGTTCTCCGCAGCAATAAAATTGTTTTATGCCAATACCAAAACTGGATAAAGCATAAATGGTAACAAGTAATATAAGTGCTGCTTTTTTCATTGTTGTATCCCGGCTTCCAAACAAAAATACTAGAAAACATATTAGCCGGTTTTCGATTGTTAAATAAAAATAGTTATTCTTATATCAACGAAACATGACAGTGATCATTATTTCTTGTGATCTTAACAAAGTTTCAAAAAATAATTTTTAACTTAACAAATACTCGCAATTAGTAACCACCTAAACTCTGATTAGAGCATAAGATTTACGATAACCATGGCTCCAATCGAGGTGAGGCCTGTAACGAGGACTATTCCGAAAATGCCAGGCGCCCTCCGTGAATTTGGCTAATTATAAAATTTCCGCTCAAAGCAGGCATTCTTGTAGAAGTAGTGTAAGTATCTCCTTCAACGCTTACAATAGTGTACAATCCATAATCTGAACTTCCGTCATAGATATGAAATTGATTGCCCGTAACAAGCGTTAACCCTTGAATAGTTATTTTAAAACCATCGGATAAAATAGAGTATTCACTTTGCATTATCCGTTTATAAATTGATTTGAATATTATGTTCAGCCCCATCATCGGTAAGGGTAATCCTATTATATTCCTGCTTTACCCCATCCGCTATAACTATCATTGAACCTGTACCGTCCGTTTGTGTAACTACAATATGGTACATGGTATTCATGAACCTGTAATGAACTTCAAATGTTTTCCATTCCTCCGGAAAGCAAGGCGTAAAGCTTAAAGTATTGCCTTCTTTTTTTAAGCCAATAAAAGAATGAATAATTAGTTGATACATCCAACCCGCCGAACCTGTGTACCACGTCCAACCACCCTGCCCTTTGTGTTCAGGCTCAGCGTAAACATCAGCCGCTATTACGTAAGGCTCTGTTTTGTACCTGGCAATTTTATCTTCGCTACTGGTTCTGTTTATTGGGTTAATCATTTGTAATAATTCCCAGGTTCTTTTTTTATTGCCAATAGCAGCAAATGCCATCACTAACCAAATTGCAGCGTGTGTATATTGACCACCATTTTCGCGTACGCCCGGCACATAACCTTTTATATAACCGGGGTTAAGGTTTGATTTATCGAATGGCGGATTAAACAGTTGAATAAGTCCATCTTCTTTACGAACCAGGTGTTTATCTGCTGACTGCATTGCTGTACTAATTCGATCCTTATCACCAGCGTTTGATAATACCGACCAGCTTTGTGCAATGGAATCAATTTTACATTCTTCATTTTCATGCGAACCAAGTGGTGTGCCATCATCAAAATAAGCACGCCGGTACCATTCACCATCCCATGCCTGCTCATTGATGTTGATGCGTAGTTTTTCAGCTTCATCTTTGCATTTTAAGGAGAAGGCTTCTTCATTTTTTAGTAGTGCTACTTCTGAAAACTGTACCAGTACATCGTACAGAAAAAATGCGAGCCATACGCTTTCGCCTTTTCCATGGTTACCTACTTTATCCATACCATCGTTCCAATCCCCGGAACCTATAAATGGCAAGCCGTGTACACCAAACTTTAGTGCATATTCAATTGCTATTACACAGTGGTTATACAAATCTGCGGTATCATCTGAGGTGATAAAAAGATCAAAATAAGAGTCTTCGCCTACAGCTAACTGGCGCCCTTCCAAAAAATGTATTTGTTCATCTAATATTGCTTGGTCGGCAGTGGCGTTAATATATTTTGCGGTTACATAAGGCAGCCATAAATAATCATCAGAACAAGTGGTACGAACACCCCGCCCTGTAGGCGGATGCCACCAATGCTGCACATCTCCCTGTTTAAATTGCCTTGATGCACACAAGAGTATTTGAGACCGTACTAACATTGGATGTGCATGCATTAATGAAAGAACATCCTGTAACTGATCTCTAAAACCATAAGCTCCGCCTGATTGATAGAAGCCGCTTCGTGCCCAGAGGCGACTGGCAAGTGTTTGATAATTTAACCAGCCGTTCGCCAATATATTGAGTGCAGGGTCCGGTGTATAAATTTGAACAACACTCAATGTGCTTTGCCAGTAATCGTGGACCTTTTGTTTTGCATCATGGGCTGCCTGCGCTCCCTCACAAGCCTGGATAACTTCTAAAGCATGCTCCATATTCTTTCCCGCCCCTAAGCGAAAAATAACCTCATGCTCTTGCTCTTCAACCAAATCAAACACAACTTGTATAGCGGCACATGGATCTAATGCTGCACCTGTTTTACCTGAAAATCTTACCCTTCTTAATCCTTCAGGATTATTCAGTGTTCCATTTCGTCCAATGAATTCAGTTCGGTCGGTAGTAATAGTTTTGCTGGTTCCATCGGCATCAAAAAATGCCACCCTGTTTACAAACTCCGAACTATAAGTATTCTTAACCAGAATAGCTCCGCTGCGTTCATCCAGCTCTGTTATTGTATGCTTGATATACTTTGTTCGCAAATCTCCCAACACCCAGTCTACAAAACCCGTAGCTGAAATGCGCCGTTGCCTGCCGGAACGGTTACGAAGTTTAATAACAATAAATTTTACCGGAGCTTCAATGTCGGTAAACACGGTCATCTCTGTATCAATACCATCCTCACTATGTTCAAACACACTATATCCGAATCCATGGCGTGTTTTGTAGGGTGAAGTACCCCGGCAAGGGAACGGGGATGGCGACCAGAACCTACCGCTTTCTTCATCTTTTAAATAAAATGCTTCTCCCTTT
>JBKJNG010000343.1:0-3396 GCA_046596065.1 Phnomibacter sp.
GCATACCCACTATTGCCGCTGGGTGGAATATTGGTAAAAGTGCGCAGCGTAACAGTTTCGATATTTTCGATTTCAAAAAAAAATGGTTTCTCAGCAATTTTATCGGCCTGAATGTAAATGTGCCCATTTTTGATGGCAACCAGCGGCGCAATAAGGTTAAGCAGGCGCAGTATTCCCTTGAAAAAAATCGAAACAGTTTAAAGCAATTTGAACAGTTGGTTGATTTCCAGATTGTGGCAACGCGTACGCAACTGGTCAATTCTATATCTGCGTTAAGCACACAGGAAGACAACAAGCTACTGGCAGAAAGGGTATATAATACAACTAAAATAAAATACGAAAAAGGATTGGGCAGCAGTTTTGAAGTGCTACAAAGCGAAACCAGTTTACAGGATGCATTAAACAATTACTACCAGGCAATATACAATGCAATCATTGCTAAGATTGGGTATCGGCGGGCACTGGGGAAATTATAACAACTTCAATTTTCTTTATAAAATTAAACACATTCAAACTCCTACCATAAACTACAAACTGACAGTCATGAAAACAATTTTTAAATCGGCATTACTATTACTTATAATAAGCATTGCAACAGCTTGCGGTGCTGGAAAAAAAGAAAAACAAGGCGAACTTGGCGATAAAAAAGCAAACCTTACAAAACTAAAAAACGACTACAGTAAACTGGGCGAACAGATTCGTACACTGGAAGGGGAAATTGCAAAGCTTGATACCGGTGCAGCTAAAACAACTAATGCAAGACTAATATCTGTAAAACCTGTTATGGTGTCGGAATTCAGCCATTATATCGATTTACAAGGCCATATCGATGCAGAAAACATCAGCTATGTTTCGCCCCGTGGAATGGGTGGCCAGGTAAAACAAATTCTTATTCAAAAAGGGCAAACTGTAAAAAAAGGACAATTGCTTTTGAGATTGGATGATGTTATTGCAAGGCAAAATCTTATTGCTGCAAAACAAGGACTGGAAACCATAAAAACACAGCTTGCTTTTGCTAAAGATATTTACCAGCGCAGGCAGAATTTATGGAAGGAAAATATTGGTAGCGAAGTGGAACTGATAACTGCAAAAAACAATGTGCAATCGTTGGAAAACCAACTGAGGGCAACAGAGGAAAACGTGCAGGTAGTAGCTGAACAACTTAATACTGCCAACGTTTACAGTGATGTAAATGGTTTTGTAGATGAATTAAATATAAGGGTAGGCGAAACATTTACAGGAGCCGGAGCAAACGGCCCGCAAATAAAAATTGTAAATACCAGCACCTTAAAAGTAGTAGCAGATATTCCTGAAAATTATCTTGGTTCAGTAGGCAAAGGCTCAACGGTAATTATAAATGTAACTGATGTAAATAAAACATATAAAAGTACCATCAACTTTGCAGGAGCTTCCATTAATTCAAATACAAGAGGTTTTACGGTTGAAGCAAAAGTACCTTCGGATGGCGTGCTAAAACCAAACATGCTGGCCACTGTTCGAATTTTAGATTATACGGCTCCAAAAGCAGTAACAATTCCTATAAACGTTGTGCAAAGTGATGAAGCTGGTAAATACGTATATGTAATGGCCGGCGAAAATGGCAGGCAGGTTGCCCGTAAAAAAATAGTGGTGGTTGGCCAGATATATGGCGATAAGGCCGAAGTTAAAACCGGTCTTACCGGTGGTGAACAACTGATTACAGAAGGATATCAAAACCTGTATGATGGTCAGATGGTGAATACCGCAATTTAGCAACATTATAATAGGTATCATTTGCACTCCGGTTTTAATTCAGTCATCCTGTAACTGATTTTTTTTCCAATGTTTCATTTGTGTGCCTGCATGCAAAAGCACAGCTTTTCGGAAAGAGTGGTGTTGCAACAAATAAAAATCTGTACATACAAAAAATACTAACATGCAATTCACTGAAGGAATAGCTAAAAAATTTAAAGAGTTTAAACCTACCAGTTGGGCGGTTGATAACAAAACAGCTATATACATTATTGCAATACTTATTTCGGCCTATGGCTTAATTAAGTTTAATACCATGCCTAAGGAACAGTTTCCCGATATAGTGGTTCCTACCATCAGTATAACAACTGTGTACGTAGGTAATTCGCCAAAAGATATTGAAAACCTGGTTACACGCCCAATTGAAAAGCAATTAAAAGGTATCAGTGGCGCAAAAATTAATAAGATATCCAGTAAATCGCAGGCCGATTTCAGTCTTATTGTAGTGGAGTTTGATACGGATATTAAAGTTGAGCTCGCCAAACAAAAAGTAAAAGATGCCGTAGATAAAGCACAAACCGATCTTCCAACCGATCTTACACAATTACCCAATGTTCAGGAGTTTGCTTTTAGCGAAATGCCTATTATGTATGTAAACGTAAGTGGCGATTATGATGGCGTACAATTAAAGCAGTATGCCGATAAAATGCAGGATCATTTTGAAGAACTTCCTGAAATTACCCGTGCTGAAATTGTGGGTGCACCTGAAAGGGAAATACAGATAAATGTTAATCCCTATGCCATGCAAACTGCACGCATCAGTTTTACCGATATTTCAAATGCCATCAATTACGAAAACAAGGATATAACCGGTGGTCTTATGCCTGTTGGTGAAATGAAGCGCACACTGCGTGTACGCGGCCAGTTTGCAAGTGCGCTGGATATGCAAAATATTGTGGTAAGAAGTAGCGCAAGAGGCAGCAGTGTTTACCTGCGTGATATTGCTGAAATTGTCGACACCATAAAAGAAACAGAAAGCTTTGCGAGGCTTGATGGTAAAAATGTAGTTACACTGAACATTGTAAAACGCAGTGGCGAAAACCTGATTAATGCGGCGGATAAAATAAAGGGTATTGTAGCCGAAATGCAGCAGTCGGAAGAATTGCCGCATAATCTTAAAGTGGTGATAACAGGCGACCAGAGCAAGTCAACAAAAACATCTTTTAAAGATCTTGTAAATACGATCGTTATTGGTTTTGTGCTGGTGCTATTGGTATTGATGTTTTTTATGGGAGTAACCAATGCCTTCTTTGTGGCCTTAAGTGTGCCACTGTCGGTGTTTGTTGCGTTTATGTTTTTGCCGATTGCAGATAGTATTATCGGTACATCCGTAACTCTCAATTTTATAGTACTTTTTGCATTGTTGTTTGGCCTCGGTATTATAGTAGATGATGCCATTGTGGTTATTGAAAACACGCACCGTATTTATAGTAACGGAAAGGTGCCTATAGTGCGAAGTGCCAAGGAAGCTGCAGGCGAAGTTTTCATACCGGTAATGGCAGGTACAGCTACTACGCTGGCGCCATTTTTCCCGCTGTTATTCTGGAAAGGATTGATTGGTAAGTATCAACATGGTTGGCAGGTAAATGATAAACTTACCAATCA
>JBKJNG010000413.1:0-6221 GCA_046596065.1 Phnomibacter sp.
GCCGGTGGCGATACGGTGCTGGCACCTGCGGCACAGCGCAATGTGGTTATTAGTTTTATTTCCATGCTGGCTTACCTGTTTGGCTCGTTTCTTATCTTTTATTTTTTACTGGCAATGGGTGCCCTGGTGTTTAAAGGGAAATTGTTTTCTTCCGAAGCCTTTGAAAAAATTAACCTTAACCTTCAAACAAAAATCAGGCTTACAGTAATTGCGATCCTCATGATCTCATTTATTATTGTGGCTGTTGTAACCATATCATTCTTTATAGGCCAGTTTAAATCTGACAACACCGAAAAGCTCGCAAAAACGGTTCAAACAATTTCAGCTGAACTTACCAGGAATATGCCGGCAAACTATGATACTTTATCAAAAGCAACCCAGGTACAGGTTCTGCAAAATGTATTATATACCATTACCAAAGGCAAGGATATTGATGTTAACTGCTTTGATACCACGGGCATAATTATAGCCAGCACTCAAAAAATATTGTTTGAAAAAGGAGTGATAAGCCCAATGGCCGACCCAATAGTTTGGTGGAACCTTATCAATAGAGATGTGCACAGGTATATTTCTGAAGAAAGTATTGGCAGCCTTTCTTACAGCAGTATTTATCAACCCTTGCTTAATAAAAATAACAGGCTGTTCCTTTATTTGCAAGTGCCGTTTTTTGCTTCGGAAAACGAATTAAACCAGGAGATCTCGAACTTCCTGGTTATTCTGATTAATATTATTGCCTTTGTGTTCCTGCTTTCCGGCAGTCTTGCCTACTGGATTTCTGGCAACATTACCAAATCCTTTAACCTGATTGCAGAAAAAATGAACGATTTAAGGTTATCTGAACACAATGAAAGAATTGAATGGGCACCAAAAGATGAAATTGGAAACCTGGTTTTCCAGTACAATAAAATGGTGGATCAGTTGGAGGATAGCGCCAAAAAAATGGCCCGCAACGAAAGAGAACTGGCCTGGCGGGAGATGGCAAAACAGGTAGCGCACGAGATTAAAAATCCGCTTACACCCATGAAACTAAGCCTTCAGTTTCTTCAGAAAGCCATACAGGAAAACAACAGCGATGTTACGCAGATAACGGAAAGAGTGGCAAGCAACCTGGTAGGACAAATTGATCACTTGTCTAAAATAGCTACCGAGTTTTCGCAGTTTGCCAACCTTGGTAATTATAAACCCGAATTTTTCAACTTGCAGATGACCATGCAAAACATAATACAGATGTATGAGATGCAGGAAAACCTTTCGGTACGCTGGCACTCGCTTAGCCAGCCCTTAAATATTTTTGCCGATAAAACACAGATAAACCGCCTGCTTACCAACCTTTTTCAAAATGCATCGGAGGCAGGAGCAAATAGAAAGATCACCCAGATTGTAATTGGGGAACGACTGATTCCGGGAGCTGTAGTCGTTTCATTTGCTGATGACGGAGAGGGCATTCCAGATGCGGTGAAAAACAATATTTTTATGCCAAATTTTACAACCAAAAGTGCAGGTACCGGCCTGGGGCTTTCTATTTGCAAGGCCATAGTAGAAAATGCCGGAGGATCTATTTGGTTTGAAACCGAAACTGGCGTTGGAACCACCTTTTACGTTAGATTGCCATTGGCAAAATAAGTTATTAAACAAAAAAATAATGAACACTATTCAACGATTATTGTCAGGCATTGCGCTACTGGTTACAACAGGCAGTTTTGCCCAGGTTCCCCAAACACCGAAAATCGAAAAAATATGGGAGACAGATACCATTATCAGGATCCCGGAGTCTGTGTATTTTGATTTTAAGCGCAGTACTTTATTTGTGAGCCTTATTGATGGAGCGCCATGGGAAGCCGATGGCAAAGGTGGCATTGCAAAAATGAGCCTTGATGGAACAACCGTTGACCAGGATTGGGTGAAAGGTTTAAATTGTCCTAAAGGGATGGGCATTAATGGCAATAAAATGTATGTGGCCGATTTGAATACGGTGGCTGTAATCAATATTAAAAAAGCAACTATTGAAAAACGCATCAGTCCACAGGGCGCCGTTAACCTAAACGATATTACGGTTACACCAGCGGGAACTGTTTATGTGTCCGATTCAAAAAGCGGCACGGTTTATAAAATTGAAAATGAGAAGGCTGAGCTTTTCCTGGATAGTTTGCCTGGCGTTAATGGTCTCAGTTATGCAAACAATGCACTGCTAATTGCATCGGGCAAAAACTTTATTAAGATCAACAGCAAAAAAGAAAGAATAACAATTGCGGCATTGCCTGAAGGTGGCGATGGTATTGAACCTGTAGGTAATGGCGATTTTATTGTTTCCAGCTGGATTGGTTACATCTATTATGTGCACGCCGGTGGCAAAGTAGATACACTGCTTGATACCCATGCCGCTAAAAAGAATACAGCAGATATTGGTTATGATCCGTATACTGGAATGCTGTATGTGCCAACATTTTTTGGAAAAACGATAGCCGCATATAAGATTAAATACAAATAGCAAAGGCTTTATCACAGCAGTTAAACATTGTTCAGGGCCTGGCTACTATTACTTCAATGGCTTTTGGCAAAATGCTTGCTTCTACTTTATTGGTTTTGCCCATGTACTCACCATCTACCTGGAAATGGGCTTTGTGTTTTGAATAGATATGCAGGCTGCTTGTTTGGAAAAGCTCTGTTTTTTGCGGATCGTAATTACTATGTGTAAACATCATTTTAAAAATCTCCATCAGGGAAATTTTTTTTACAACGATTACCTCGAACAAGTCATCATCTAAACGGCCAACAGGGTTTATTACCGCACCACTACCATACCGGGTAGCATTGGCAATTACAATCATACTCGCACTGCGTTCTATTAACTGGTTGTTTACGCTAATTTTTGCATGCATTTTAGAGTGGCTTCGTAATACTTGCCACGATGCTTTTATATAACCCCACATGCCACGGCCTTTATTTGACTCAAATTTCTTTACCACAAATGCATTGAAGCCAATATCGCTCAGGTGAATGCACAATTCATTATTAATCCTAACCAAAGAAACTGGCATGGGTTGACCTGCGATGATTATATCAAGCGCAGCACTCACAACCATCGGTATAGCCAGTTCTTTCGCCATTCCATTTGCAGACCCGGCGGGAATAATACCTAACGGAGTGTTTGTTCCAAGAAGGCTTTCAGCTACCAGTTTTATGGTGCCATCGCCACCACATGCAACTACGCGGTCGGGCTGGTAATTATCTATTTTTTTTTTAATAATATCAGGTTGGCATTGTTGGGGCATTATAAAATATTCCACGTAATAATCGTGAACAGCCATGTATTTTTTTATCTCTGTCTCGTAGTTTAACTTTTTATTTCCCGAGGCCGGGTTGATTACAAAAAGTAATTTTAAGCTGGTACGATTATTCATAAGGCATTAATATGGGGAACAGTAAGACACATGTAAATATATACCACGGCTATGGGCATTCCGGCGACATGGTTGTTTACGGTCATGTTTTAAAAAGCATGCCTGCCACCATGCGGCACGATTTTAAGCGTCCAATTAAAAATATATTACAAGTGTTGAAGTTGTTTTTTGCAAAGCCGGTTGCCTGTGCAAAAGTGCGGCTAAGCTGGCAAGACAGGATATTGGAAACAACTGCAGAAAAAGATGGTCTTTTTAAATTTGAATGGAGTTCACCGGAATATGTTCCGGCAGGATGGCATGAGGTAATTGTTGCTCATATTAGTGAAAATGGCAACGTATTAAGTGAAAGCAAGGGCGGTCTGTATGTGCCGCATCTTACGCAGTATGCTTTTATTTCTGATATAGACGATACGGTAATGGTTTCGCATTCGGCAACAACTATAAAACGCCTGAGGGAATTGTTTATAAAGAATGCAAGAATGCGTTCTGCTTTTCGGGATGTTGTTAATCATTATGAATTGCTCGCAACATCTAACACAAATCCAGGTACGCCAAACCCTTTTTTTTATGTGTCCAGCAGTGAATGGAATCTTTATCGTTACCTGGTGGAATTCTTTCGTTTCAATGGTTTACCGGAAGGAGCCTTTTTGCTTAGCCAGTTTAAGCGCTGGTTTCAACTCTTTAAAACCGGCAAAACCAAACATGAAGGAAAGCTGGTGCGCATTGTGCGGATACTCAGGGTATTTCCATTGCAGGAGTTTGTTTTAATTGGTGATAATACACAAAGCGATCCCGCTATTTACGAAGCCATCGTTCATAAATATCCAGGTAAAATACACGCGGTTTATTTACGAAATGCCAAAAAAGAAAATGAAGAAATAACGCGGAAAATACTGGCGGATTTACAAAAACGAGGCGTGCACACCTGTTTGTTTGAAAACAATGCTGAAGCTATTATTCATTCAAAAAAAATAGGATTAATTTCAGAAGAAGCATTTGCAAACTACATCGAAAGTTCAAAAAAAACTGGCTGTTAAAAGTTGTAACCTGTCATGTTTCTATTTCACTGTTTCTATAAAATTAATAACTGTTTCAGCAAAAAAATCAGTGTCGCCGTTCATGGGTGTGTGGCCAGAATGCGGCATCATTACTAATTTTTTATAAGCAGAACCCAATTGCTGTAGGGCATGCTGACCTGATACAACAGGCACGATAAAATCATACTGTCCCCAAACGAGTAAAGCGGGAATTGTAATCTTATTTAGCTGATTGGTATAACTCATTGGTTCAAGCGTTTGAAGAAATGCTTTTCCTTTTTTTGTTTCGTATAATTTGAAAAGATTAACTGTATAAGATAGTGGCGATGCAGGTGAAGTATAAGCAAGTGGATTAGTAATGTGATTAATGGGCATATAGTTTTCAGCATGGTGCGCATAATCATTTGTTTTGTAACTTATATCCAATGAAACATTTGGTTGATGGGTTTCGCAATAGTCTACGATTTCTTTCCACTCATTTACATAATTTCCTTTTGCTATTTCCGAGTTCCCGCTATCAATCAGCATCTGCCTTGATGCAATATTTACTTCCGGGTAATCATGCGCACCGTCAACTTCTATCCAGCCTTTAATATTATTTTGATTGTTATCTTTTACTAAATAGCCTGCGCCTAACAATCCACCAAAACTGTGGCCGAATAAAAATATTTTGGTGTCGTTTCCATACCGGTATTTTAATGTAGCAACTAATTTTTCAAGATCTTCAATCATCTGTTCAAGCGACAAATCATTATAGTTGGCATTGCCTGCCGCGGTTCCGGCATCCCGCTGATCCCAATAAGCAACAGCGTATTTTTTTTGAAGTTGTGCTGTTTCAAAACCACTATAACTATAAGCACCTTTGCCCGGGCCGCCATGCACATATAGAATAATAATTTTCGATGCGGTATTGCCCTTTACCCATACCGGCATATCAGCACCTTTATTCGATAGCCAAAATATTTCATTAGCATTCGCAGAAAATTGTACAGCTTCTTTTTTGCAACTTAAAAAGAATGAAAACAGCACTATAATGAGGTACGAAGCTGTTTTCATGTTTGGTGTGTTTTATGCTTTACTTTTTGCTTAACACCCACCGAAAAATTTGGCAACTGGTATTTAATACTTAAGGCTAAAGAACCATGCAGCAATACAAAACTGTTATAAGGAAATTGTAACCAAAAAACAGGTTGTATTTGCAGGGAAAATGGTTTGGATTTTCGTATACGTGAAAAATCCCAGCCATAGGCAAGCGCAGTGTTCACAGTTGCATAGGTTCTGCCATAATTTTTTATTTCCTTCACAGTGCCATTATCATTTACAGTGTAAACAATCCCATCATAAAAAGTATGCAACAGCCCGATGCCTGATGACAGTTCGAAGTAGGAAGCATTTTTATACAGGTGTTTTGTACCTATATAAGATGACAGTAACAAACCTGTGTTATTGAATTTATAACGGTAGAAACCAACATTCGCACCTATTATTAATACTTTGTTTTTTTCAATAGTTCTACCATTGTTTTTTGTTTTGAAAGTAGTGATTTGCTTTAATGGAAAATCAATGCCCGCTGTGACGCCGGAGCTTTGAGGGAAATCGTAGAATACGGCAGCAGATAAAGAAACGTGTTGAGTTTTTTTTGCCAGGATGCTATCCTGCGCTATTGAATGGTTAAATAGAACCGTGCAAAAAATTATAATGGCAAGCCGAATTTTTTTTATTGGCACTGTTACTATTGAATTGTAAAAAAATTCTGTTACTTCAGTTGAATAATCATGTAAAA
>JBKJNG010000491.1:0-8052 GCA_046596065.1 Phnomibacter sp.
GTGAAAGATATACCCGGAAAGTTGTACAGCGGCGCTATAGTAAATTACCCCGATAATATTGCTGTAAACAAACCCGAATTAGTGCAACGTATTCTTGATGGCATTCGTGAATTGCACCGATTATTGAACATTACCAAAAACTTTAAAAAAGCCGATGATGCTATTGTTAGTTATGACCTGGCCCACCATGCTGGTCTTAACCTGGAAGAAGAATTTGAATTGCTGCAACTGATGCGGGAAGATCAGCGGCTGGAGTATTTAAAAAGACACCTGGCTAAAGTGCTGCCTATTATAAATGAAATGGAAACCCTGAAGGAAAGGGTTAAGCTAAACGGGCATTTCAGGGAATTGAAAGGCCTTGGCTTTGAGTAGTTAACCTGCTTTAATACTTTTTTTTACAAGAAACCAAATGTAGGAAACAGGTATAAAACTTCCCACGCCGTCGGCCACCATATCCCAAACATCAAAGCTTCTGTTGGGAATAAAATTTTCCTGCACAAACTCCATAGCAATACCGAAGCCTAAGGCAGTAAGGGCAACCGCTAATGCTGTTTTTATAAAAGAAGATTGTAGCCACTTAGGTTTTGATGGCAGCAGGAATAAGGTTACCAATACAGCAAACATCCCTATATGCACCAACTTATCGCCTTGTATTTTGTTAAACCAAGTTATTTTAGGTAACCGAGTACCTGGCAATGTAAGCAGGTAAAAGCTTAGCAGGAACCAAAAAATGGCCGGTAAAAATTGAATGAATTTTTTGTTCATGGAGCTTCAATATCAATTTTGCGGTAAGCAAACCATTATACTTTTCCTACCACAAACATAGCTTCCATGGTTGGCGATGGGCTACCACCCTTTTTTTCCAGGGTAATGGCAAAGGCCTGGGCCTGGGGAATATTGTGCATTTTATGCAAAATGTTACCAGCAGAATCATCTTCTTCTTCCAGCATACCAGCATCAACAGGTTTGCCATCCACAATTGCCCATAACTGGTATTGTTTTTCAGGGGAAGCCTTTGGCAGTTTATTCACTAACAGGTAAACATCCTTGCTTCTGGTATCCCAGTAAACAGTTGCCATAGCACCAGGGTTATTAGGCGTTGCTGCCATTAAAACCTGTTTAAAATCGGGGCTTTTTAAAGTATTAAAACTGGCCTCCATGGCCTTGTTTTTAGTAAGTATGCTGTTTTGCTGAACAAGCAGGGCGGTATATTCTTTTTTATAGCAAACGCTTTGGCTGTAGAAATAAAAATTCAGAATGATGCTGCCCATTAGCAATATAATACAGGCCGCAATTGCTCTTTGAAGCCATTTCATTGGCTTGGGAGTTGGAACCATAGGTACAACCTGTGGCTTGCTGTCGGATCCTTTTTCCATCATGGGAATTACAGGCGTTTCAACAGTGGTATTATTTTTTTCAAATGGAAGGGCTTCAAAAATGCGTTGCTTTAAAGTTGGCGGTGGCGTTAAGGCAGCTGTCAGGTGCATTTGCTCCTGCTGGGTTTCAAATTCTTTCTTATACGCTTCCACTTCAGGATATAAAGTTGACATTTGTTCCAGCTCTAACCATTCCATTTCATCAGCCAGACCCATTACACAGGTTTCGATGGCCCCACTTGATATGTATTCCTGTACGTTCACTTTTTTTATTGCATCAATTCTCTTAATTGTTTCAAAGCCGTGCGAACTCTTGTTTTTACTGTGCCCAAAGGAATCTTAAGTATATCGCTTATTTCTTCCTGTGTATAACCATTAAAGTATGCCAGCTCCATAACCTGTTTCAGGTCATCTTTTAAATTTGTCAGCATTTTACGTATCCCAATATGATCAATTTGTTGTGTTACGCTTCCACTTGATTCATATACGGGATCAGTTATCTCCCGGTTTTGATTCATTTGACGAAATCCTTTGCTACGTACCAAATCGATGGCGGCATTGCGTGCAATGTTAAGCATCCAGGTATAAAGCCGGCTGCGATCCGTATCATACATTTCTATCCGGCGGAAAATGTTTACAAACACTTCCTGCAATACATCCGCTGCCAGTTCCTGGTCGGTTACGATATCACTTATAATAGCAAATAAAGCACCGCTATAGTGCTTATACAGGTAGGTGAAACCTTCCTCCCGACGCTCTTTTAAAAGAGCTACCAATTCTTCTTCGCTATATTTATTTGCTGAAATCAAGGATAAAGTATTGCCGGATAAAAAAGTTCAGAAAAGAATATTACTGATAGCACCCGTTATTTTCTTTTACAAAAAAAGCCTGCCAGCTCAAGTATTATAATTTATTCAAATCAGGAAACAGTCGCACTATACGCTTCGGCGGAAAGCAGCTGGTCAAATGCTGCAGGATCTGTTACCGATAATTTTATCATCCATCCTTGGCCATAAGGATCGGTATTAACCAGTTCCGGCTTGTTATTTAGCGCAGGATTTATTTCCAGTATTTTTCCTGCAAGCGGTAAAAAAAGATCACTTACTGTTTTTACTGCTTCCACGGTACCAAAAATTGCTTCGGCATCGAGCTCTTTACCAACGGTATCAATATCAACATAAACAATATCGCCTAGTTCACGTTGTGCAAAATCGGTAATACCAATGGTTGCAACGTTGTCGGCTATACTTACCCATTCGTGATCTTTGGTATAACGGAGGTTAGAAGGAAAATTCATTACAATATGCTGTTGTGGAATGTATAATAAGATTGAACCGTCGCAAGATAGGCTAAGATGATTAACCTGAAAACGGCATCTGAAAATAAGGCATTTAAAATTATACCTGTATCAGGCCAGTAGTTCTTTCACCAATGCGCTGATTGATTTTCCATCGGCCTGGCCTGCCAGTTGTTTGTTGGCTGCGCCCATAACCTTGCCTATATCGGCTGGCGAAGTTGCACCAACCGATTCGATAATTTTTTTAACCGCTTCTTTTAAAGCTTCACCTTCCAGCTGTGCTGGTAAAAAGCGGCTGATTACAGCAATTTCTTCCTGCTCTTTTACAGCAAGGTCTTCGCGGTTTTGTTTCTGGTATATTTCCAAACTATCCTTGCGCTGCTTAACCAGTTTTTGCAACAACCTGGTTTCATCTTCTTCTTTCAGCACACCCCCTGCACCTTCACTTGTTTTTGCGATTATAATGGCAGCTTTTATTGCCCTTACACCACGAAGCATGGCGTCATCTTTTGCTTTCATGGCCTCTTTCATCAACTCCATTACCTTGGTTTCTAAACTCATGTTGTATGATTTTACAGTAATCGTTTGTAATCTAAACTGATCTTACTTTTTGCTTGCGTTGCGCTGGTTTTCCTGGAATTTCTGAAAGAAATCTTTTGCGAAGTTTTTCATTTCGTTTACCAGTTCTGTTTCGCCCGTGCTGCGTTGAAAACTATCAGCCATTCCCATGATGGTCTGGTAATAGAAATCGGCCATTTCATCGATCATCATTTCCTGCGTCCAAAGGTCAATACGTAACGCGGCTTTATCGTTTCCATCCCAAAAATTTAGCATCATGGCTTTTGCCTGTTGCCGTTGGTCGGCAGTGCTGTCGGTGGCACTCCAATGAATTGACTGCGCTACGTTTCCATCATCAAGACCAACGTTAATTTTAATATGTGATTCTTTTGACACGATATATCTTTTTTAATAAGGATGGCAAATGTAGGTTAGTGTATGATAACTGTTTGCGCTATGAAGTTCCAAAGCTTCTCGGCAATAAGTTCAGCTTTATACTTTTTGCTTTCTGCGGTTCCTTTTTCAATCAATTCACTCCGAAGGTGTTCATCTTTATAAAGTAGTTTCATTTGGTTAGCAATGTCTTCCGGGCTACTGGCTTTGGCATGCAACACTATGTTTTCGCCGGGTTCCGCTTCCGCGGAACAGGTTATAACCGGTACGCCGCAGCACATGGCCTTTAAATAAAAGCTTTTAAAACCTTGTTCCGTTGCAGGACCAATGATGGCATATGCAGCCCCTGTTAATTTAAGCTCAGCTTCCTGGCTTAACTGCGAATGCAAAATCACGGCTGAACGGAATTTATAGCTGCTGAGTTTTTCTTCGAAACCTTTGCCCAGCCAGTTTATGGGCCCGGCTAGTACCAGCTGCATATTGCTAAGCTGACGTTTTTTAAATAGCGAAAAAGCCTTCAGCAGGTTCATAATATTTTTATCGGGATGAACAGGTCCGTGATAGAAAAAATATTCTTTGCCGCCGGTGTATTGTTGTTTCACCAATTCTTTTGCTTCCCAATCCAGCGGTTGAAAATCTTCCTCAACGGGTAAGCCCGTTACCAATATCTTTTGGTCGGGCACTGCGAAATGCTGGCGCAGTTGTTTTTTTGCAAAGGCTGATACCAGCCAGGCTCCCGCCGCCATTTCTAAAGATGCATTAAGTTTTGAGTGCTTTCTTTTATTAAATGGCAAAAAAGCCTGATCGGGTAAGAACAGTAATTGGGGAACAGTTGTACTAAGATTGCATTTGCCATTAAGGTTAACCAGCACATCAGCTTTCAGGCCCGACAACAGGCGGGGAAGCCGGTAATTATGCCATAAGTGTTGTATAAAGTTTTTTGAAGCGCTGTCGCCGGCAGCTTGCTTTACTACATTATTGGCGTCTGGTATCCAGCTATATGTACCCGGATCGGTTATAAAAACAAATGAATGATTGGATTGGGATTGTATCAGTTGCAGAAAGATTTCCCGCAAAAAAGATTCGCCAATGGTGTTTTTATCGCCGCGGGTATTTACCACTATTGTCATTAGCGGCAAAACTAAGTGTGGATATTCAATTGACTTGCTGGCATATTCATTTAAAAGAAACCGCTAACAGCAAATGCGTTTAAAAGACGTTCTTTACTAGCCTTTTATAAACTTTTCATGATGTCGAAAACTTTGATAATTTTCGTTAACTGGTTTATGCTAATTGCAATGATTACCGTTAATGCACTGGCCAATGCCTTACCAATTAATGGACACAACACGGGGGACATATCGGATATGTACCCGAACCTGTTTGTACCCGCTGGTTTTACATTTGGCATTTGGGGGTTTATATACCTGTTGCTAATACTGCATGTTATTTATAGCGGCTATATCTTAAACCACCAAAATCGTTCGACCAACGAAATTGGTTCATTGGTAAAAAAGCTTAACCCGCTGTTCTGGGTCACCTGCATACTGAATATATCCTGGATACTTGCCTGGCAGTACTTGTTTATCTGGCTTAGTGTGGCTATTATGATTGCACTTTTTATAACACTGTTTGTAATATTCGGAATTATCACCAAGGCTGAAAGGGACATTGCGCTGGGTTATATGGAGCATATTTCGTTGGAAACTCCTTTTATAATTTACTTCAGCTGGATAGCCGTTGCCCTTATAGCGAATGTTACGGCCCTGCTTGTAAGCCGGGGATTTACGCCTGCCAATGAAAGTACCTGGGCATCAATTATGATTACCATTGCAGGCGTTATTGGTGTTTCACTTTCGCTATTTTGGCATCGCCCTGCTTACACGGCGGTTATTATTTGGGCACTTATCGGAATTTACAGCAAACAGGCCGGGCAGTCTGCTTTGGTTGCCAATACCGCTATAGTTGCAACCATTTGTTGCCTGGTTGCGGGTGGGGTTGGCTTTTGGTATAAACGAAAATTGTTGTTCAGATCCAGCGTTCAGGTTCATTAATGTTTGGTACTTAAAGAAGAACCGGGCCGTTTATCAGCCTTTACCAACGCCTTCATTATTAAAATGCCCCGATCAACCGTCATTCATTATCTTGTGAGTTATAAAAAAAGTATTGCCTGGTAACTTGTACAAACCCGCAATGCTGCTAATTCCTTTTCAATACTTAGTTTCGCACGGTCTAATCTTAAAAAGCCTGCCTTTTCCACAATGGCATTGATCGATATAAAACTTCCAAAATCCATTGCCAGGGCATTGAAGCTGCCCGTGGTTAATGATCCGAGAAGACTCCAGATAAAAGCATTGAAAAAATTGTTGAAAAAGGCACGGTATACCGAGTTTGGACAGCAATTCCGCTTCGATGAAATACTGATGACCAAACAACCCGGCAAGCGTTTTCAGCAGTTGGTTCCGGTGTACGATTACAATAAACTATATAAAGATTACTGGCATAAAACACTTGAAGGTGTTCCTGATGTGTGCTGGCCCGGGCGCATTAAATATTTCGCTCTCAGCAGCGGCACCAGCGAATCGGCCAGTAAATACATTCCGATAACCAAAGACCTTATAAAAAGTAACCTGCTTACCAGCCGCCGGCAATTATTTACGCTGGCCGGTTACCACGATATAAATTATAGTTCCCTTCCAAAAGGCTGGCTGCTACTTGGCGGTAGCACTTCTCTACAAAAAGGCGCCACTTTTTATGCCGGTGATCTCAGTGGCATCCAGCAAAAAAATATCCCTTTCTGGTTTCAGCGGCTTTACAAACCAGGTAAAAAAATTGCCCGCGAAAAAGACTGGGCAATAAAAATTGATGAGATAGTTGAGAAAGCACCTGAATGGGATATTGGTTTTATTGTTGGCGTTCCGGCTTGGCTGCAGATCTGCATTGAAAAAATTATTGAACGCTACAAATTGAAGAACATTCACGAAATGTGGCCGAACCTTGGCTTTTATGTACATGGTGGTGTTGCTATGGAACCTTATAAAAAAGGTTTTGAAAAGTTGTTAGGCAAACCACTTACTTACATCGAAACATACCTTGCCAGTGAGGGTTTCCTGGCGTACCAAAACCGCCAGCACACGCATGGAATGCGGCTGGCAATCAACAACAATATATTTTTTGAATTTGTACCATTTGATGATAAAAATTTTGATGTAGATGGCAAGATGATAGATAATCCGCAAGCGTTGATGATACACGAGGTGGAGAAGGATAAGGACTACGCTTTGTTGATCAGTACCAATGCAGGTTGTTGGCGTTACCTGATTGGCGATACCATTCGGTTTGTTGATATTGAGCGCAGCGAAATTATTATTACAGGAAGAACCCGCCATTTTTTAAGCCTGGTTGGTGAGCACCTGAGTGTTGATAATATGAATCGGGCTATAGAACTGGCTGCGGAAGAATTAAATCTTTCCATTCCTGAATTTACTGTTGCGGGTGTACCCTACGGTAACTTTTTTGCCCATCAATGGTATGTTGCCTGCGACGATGCTGTGGATGCAAACCGTTTAGCTAAATGCATTGACGATAAACTAAAAGAACTGAATGACGATTACGAAGTAGAACGCCGGCACGCATTGCAAGAAGTAATGGTCGATGTTTTACCGCAAAAAACCTTTATGAATTTCATGGAAAGTAAAGGAAAAATGGGCGGCCAGCATAAATTTCCGCGTGTTTTAAAGGGCAAAATGTTGCAGGACTGGCAGCAATTTCTTGCGTTGAAGACTGCTAACGTATCGCTTACTCCATAATTCTTCCGGCCTGACGGTTACTGTTTTTAACCGGTCATCAGCTATACTTGTAGTTTAAGTAGTAGTTTGCCATCCTCAAATTTTATTCAGGGAATGGAGTTCGCTTTCATAAAAGGATTAGGACTTGGGCTGTTGTTGGCAATTTCGGTTGGGCCGGTTGTATTTACCATTCTTAAATTAAGCATTAAGCTTGGCCATAAGGCCGGCTATGCATTTATTATAGGCGTTTCGCTTAGTGATGTAATACTTGCCGTATTAGGCAATGTTGCTGCAGAGTTGGTTCGCTCTGCCTTAAAATACCAGCTTTATATTGCCATTGGTGGTGCAGCCCTGCTGATAGGCATGGGCCTTTATTCGCTGTTTTTTGGTAAAGATCCACAGATGGATAACAGCGACCTGGCGCCGGTATTCAGGAAAAGAGATATGGCCAAATTCAGTTTGCAGGGTTTTTTTATGAATATGCTAAACCCAGCCCCCATTTTTTTCTGGCTAACTACCTGTACTGCCTTTGCCTATTTGCCGTTGAATGAACGAATCATGTTGTTCGGCACGGCTCTCGGCTTAGTATTGATCACCGATTTTTTAAAAGTTAAACTCGCAGGCCGCATTCGCGGCTGGC
>JBKJNG010000390.1:0-3270 GCA_046596065.1 Phnomibacter sp.
TTTTCGGCGCAGCCCGTAAGATTGAGCATGGTGGTTCACTCACAATTCTTGCAACAGCCTTAATCGAAACCGGTTCAAAAATGGATGAGGTGATTTTTGAGGAATTTAAAGGAACCGGCAATATGGAATTGCAGCTCGACCGTCGCCTGGCAAACAAGCGTATATTTCCTGCCATTGACCTGGTCTCGTCTTCAACACGCCGCGATGACCTATTGCTGGATAAGGATGTATTGCAACGCATGAACCTGCTTCGTGTTTATTTAAACGACATGAAAACAGAAGAAGCCATGCACGAATTGCTTAAACGCATGCGTGGTACAAAAGATAATTATGAGTTTTTAGCCAGTATGAATGGCTAAACTTGAAATGCTATAAGACATAAAAAACCGTTCGGAGATTCGAACGGTTTTTTATGTCTTATAAGGATGTTAGTCAGTTGTTACACCAATAAATCAACTGTTCGTAATTTCCTGCAGATCTACAATATCTGTCAATGTTTTCTTTTCTAAAATGACCAGTAACGAATCACGGGCTTCTGCCATTACCTTTTTTAATCCGCAACCATGTTCGTCGCAACCAGCGCATGGCTGGTAAAAATTAAGACTTACACAGGAAAGCATGGCAATGGGCCCATCTACCAACCTGATAATTTTTGCAAGATTTACCTGGTCAGGCGGAACCAACAGTTCGTAACCGCCCTGCCTGCCTCGATGACTGGTTAACAGGCCAGCTTGCTTTAGCTGGTGAAATATATTTTCAAGAAAACGTAATGGAATGTTTTTCTGGTGGGCAATAACGGGCATTAAAATAGGACCCTCGCCGTAATGAGCGGCTAAATAAGCGGTGGCTTTTAAGGCGTATTTTGCTTTCTGAGATAACATAGAGACATCTTTATTAATCTTAATGGAACTAATGCAAAAATAAATGTTCACGTTTCAAGTGAAGATTTATTTTTGCAAACTATAAACCATAAAAATAATTCTCATGAGCTTAAGACTAGGCGATCCCGCCCCAAATTTCCAGGCTGAAACTACGGAAGGCCCTATCGATTTTTATGAATACCTGGGCAGTAGCTGGGGAGTGCTTTTTAGCCACCCTGCAGATTACACCCCGGTTTGTACAACCGAACTTGGACGCACTGCTCTTTTAAAAGAAGAGTTTGCTAAAAGAAATGTAAAGGTATTGGCGGTAAGTGTAGATGGTCTTGAGAACCACAAAGGTTGGGTGGGTGATATTAACGAAACACAGCATTGCCATGTTGATTTTCCAATTATTGCCGATGAAGGTCGTATTGTGGCAACCTTGTACGATATGATTCACCCGAATGCAAGCCTTACTGCTACGGTTCGCAGCTTGTTCATCATCGGGCCCGATAAAAACGTAAAATTGTACATCACTTATCCCGCCAGCACCGGTCGTAACTTTTTTGAAGTGCTACGCGTAATTGATAGCCTGCAGCTAACAGCAAAATACAGCGTTGCAACACCTGCAGACTGGAAAGATGGTGAAGATGTTATTGTGGTTCCGGCTATTTCTACGGAAGATGCTATTAAGAAATTTGAAAAAGGCGTAAAAGTGATTAAGCCTTACCTGCGTTATACACCGCAGCCTAACAAGTAATTTTTCAAACATATATGTTGAAAAAACGCCACCTGCTAAAAGGCGGCGTTTTTTCGTTTGTGGCTTTTACATCTGCCAAAGTTTTTAACATGCATGAAGAGTATGGCGCTTTATTTTTGCCGCATGTACAAATGGACCATCATAATGCTTGGCTTTCTGTCGGTTACAAGTTTACAGGCACAGGATGCGCAGCAATTAAGAGAAACAGCCCGCAGCTTTCAACGCCAGGGTGATTATGATAATGCCATATTGGTGCTGAAAAAAGCGGCTGACCTCGCTCCCAAAGATCCGGATGTACAGAAGGAATTAGGAGTAGCATATTATGTTTCACGCCAATATCAGAAGGCGCTGGATATAATGAAACCATTATCAGAAAGGCCCGATGCGGACGAACAAACTTTCCAGATTACAAGTTTAATTTATCGTGGGCAACAAAATTTAAAGGAAGCTGACAAGTCTTATAAGCTGGCCCTGAAGAAATTTCCGCAAAGCGGGATGTTGTATGCTGAGTATGGCGATTTGCTTGAAATGAAAGAGCCTGGTCTCGGAAAAGGAATTCAACTTTGGGAAAAGGGCATAGAGGTAGATCCGGAATATCCAAACAATTATTACTACGCAACCAAATATTACCTGAACAACAGCACCGATATGTGGGGGCTATTGTATGGTGAAATATTTGTAAACCTTGAAAGTTTTACCGGCCGTACAACCGAAATAAAAAATCTTTTACTGGATGGTTATAAAAAGGTATACGCCTTCGGCGTACTTACAGCAAAAGGAAAAAGCCAGTTTGAAGATAATATGCTGGAAGCCTTAAGAAAACAAAGCAGCCTTACAGGTAATGGCATTAACGCCGAAATACTTACCGCCATCCGTACCAGGTTTATACTGGATTGGGATGCATCGCTTTCAAAAAAATTCCCCTTTCGCCTTTTTGATTTACACCGTCAATTATTGCAGGAAGGCTTATTCGATAGTTATAATCAATGGCTGTTTGGCAGCGTAGATAATATTTCTGTTTACCAGGCATGGACGGCCAACCATGCTACTGATTATACAGCCTTTAACAAATATCAACGCAACCGCGTATTCAAAATGCCCGGCGGGCAGTATTACAACAAATAACAAACTGGCTGGTTTTTAACGAAAACAATAACTGTTAAAATATCAATGTTTAAACATTGAGTAGTGAATGTTTGTAGCTTTGCCGCATAAACAATTATCACATGAAAAGGATTTTACTTTTATTGGTTTCGGGTACATTTTTAATGACCGCATGCAATTCTGGTACAGAAACAGATAAAGCCGCTACTACTGAAAAAAAGGAAGCTGCAAGTACAGAAGGCTCAAACTATGCAGTAGATACGACAGCCAGCCAGCTTGAATGGTTTGCCGCTAAAAAAACTGGCAAACATTACGGTGCATTTTTACTTAATACAGGTAACCTGGCAGTAAACGATGGCCAGCTTACTGGTGGTTCATTCGATATTAATGTTGCTGCCTTAGCGGTAAATGATTTAAAGGGTGAAGACAAAGGAAAACTGGAAGGTCATTTAAAAAGCCCAGATTTTTTCCAGGTTGATAAGTACCCGACAGCTAAGTTTGAAATTACAAAAGTGGAAGCCGCAGACAAGGCAGCATCTACGGTAT
>JBKJNG010000498.1:0-4978 GCA_046596065.1 Phnomibacter sp.
AGGCCAGTGCTGCATTTGTTTCCGCACTGGAATTGGAACAAGGGAGATACTGTTGACATGGTTGTTTATTACAACAATGCCGATGCGGTGGAATTATTTTTAAACGGCCGTTCATTGGGGAGTAAAGCAAAAACCGGTGATGCGGTTCGGGTAACATGGCGTGTTCCCTTTGAAGCAGGAACGGTAACTGCTGTGTCGAAAAAAAATGGGAAAACAATTCTTACAAAAAAAATCACTACTGCCGGTGCGCCAGCAAAAATTATTTTATCTGCCGACAGATCGAAAATAAAAGCAGATGCAAACGACCTGAGTTTTGTTACTGTAACAATTCTTGATAAAAACGGAATCGTTGTTCCAACTGCAGCTAACTCAGTAAAATTTTCAATAAAAGGTGCAGGCTTTTTAGTCGGTGTTGATAATGGCGATCCTACAAGTCATACATCCTTTAAAGCCAGTGAAATAAAAGCATTAAATGCTTTGTGTTTGGCAGTGGTGCAATCAAATGGAAATAAGGGAAACATTACTGTAACAGCCAAATCTGCCGGACTACAATCTGCTACTTTCGTAATAAATGCACAATAGTTTTTTGATAAATATGTTGTAAGAAAAGTTTGGTTTCAAGCGCTGTTATCATCGAAAGTAAATAATAGTGCAGTTGGCGTTGAGTTGATTCAAAATTTTCAAACCAGCGAAAAATAAGCAAGACAGTAAGATGATCATCCGCAATAATTATTAATCAATAACCAGTAATTAATAATGAAACAGTGCTGGTTAAATATTCACCACAATTGGCTAAAATAGGCAGCCACGTTTTGGTTAACTTTGCAACCTGCAAATCTAGCTTTAAATACTTGCCACATGAAGAAATTAGGATTATTCTTTCTTGCTTTTTACTGCTTACATGTTAACGCCCAAAAGTTTGAAGGCCTCGCTTTAACGCCTCCAATGGGATGGAATAGCTGGAACACTTTTCAAACAAATATCAGTGAACAACTGGTTAAGGAAACCGCTGATAAAATGGTTTCATCAGGCATGAAAGATGCTGGCTATACATACCTTGTTTTAGATGATGGCTGGATGGCTATGGAACGCGATAGTATTACAGGTGATCTTGTTCCTGATCCAAAGAAATTTCCGAATGGTATTGAACCCGTTGTTGCGTATGTGCATTCAAAAGGCTTAAAGTTTGGCTTGTATAATTGTGCGGGTACAAAAACCTGCGCAGGCTATCCCGGCACCCGTGGTTACGAATACCAGGATGCCCGCAACTATGCCAAATGGCAGATAGATTATTTAAAATTCGATTGGTGTTCCACCGATGGACAGAATGCAAAAGAGTCTTATACCACCATGAGTAAAGCTATTCGAAAAGCTGGTCGTCCGCTTATATTTAGCTTATGCGAATGGGGTAACAGCAAGCCATGGGAATGGGCAGCCAATGTTGGCCAGCTTTGGCGTACAACAGGAGATATTACTGCTCAATTTGATGGCATAAAAACCTATGGTGACTGGCATGCGAATGGCGTTATGACCTGCGTTGATATCCAGGATACATTAAGTCGTTTCGCCGGTCCCGATCATTGGAATGATCCTGATATGCTGGAGGTTGGAAATGGATTGTCACAAGCCGAAAACCGTGCCCATTTTTCCGTATGGTCCATGATGGCTGCACCACTGATTGCAGGTAATGATATCCGAAAAATGGATGCTGCAACAAACGCAGTATTGATCAATAAAAATGTAGTTGCTATTGACCAGGATTTTCTCGGTAAACAGGGAATAAAATATTCGGATAAAGACAGTTTGCAAACATGGATTAAACCACTTAAGAATGGCGATTGGGCATTGTGTTTTTTAAACCGTTCGGGTGTAGCAAAACCAGTTTCCTTTGATTGGAAGCATACAATGGTGCGGTATAAGGAAGCAGATATGGATTTGGATGCGAATGCCGGTAATTACCAGCTGATGGATCTTTGGGCAAATAAAGTAATTGGAACCACCGCAAAACCATTAACCGCTAATATTTCTTCCCATGATGTGTTGATGCTGCGTTTATCAAAAACGAATGCAAAAACAAAATAGCTTATGGCCTAATATGAAGGCATCCAAATACTGTTTGGAATTTGAATGTTGAATTAAGCTGATTGATATTAGCAAAGTACAAGTAAAAAGTTTGCTTGCCGCATCAGCAAATTTTCAGCAAATAATACTAAGTATGGGTAATACTGATTGTCCCGAAAAATTTTTTATAATATAGATGCTGTAATACAGTATCGGATCTTTAATACTTAATGTTTGTTTATATGAAAAACCTATTATCAATAATTCTAATTTGTTGTATGAGTTTACCTGCGCTTGCACAAACCAGGAACGATGTAAAAGCAATTGCATTGGTTAAGAAAATGACCATTGAGGAAAAGGTGGGACAGATGACACAGGTAACCCTCGCCGTCATAGCAAAAGGAGCTTGGGCCAACCAGGACGGAGCTATCGATCCGGAACTTTTAATGACCGCCGTTAACAAATACCAGGTGGGTTCTATACTCAATACAACGGCGCATGCTTTATCAGTGCCTACCTGGCAAAAATTAATTACGGAAATACAGGACGCAACAAAAAATAATCGCCTGAAAATTCCCGTGATCTATGGCCTTGATGGCATACACGGGCAAACGTATACGCTTGAATCAACCTTGTTTCCACATAACCTTGCCATGGCTGCAACGCGTAATCCTGAACTGGCGAAAGCCGTTACAAAAGTGGCTGCAAAAGAATTGCGTGCATCTGGTGTTCGCTGGAATTTTGCACCCGTATTAGATATCGGCCGTCAACCATTGTGGAGCCGTTTTCCTGAAACCTATGGCGAAGACGTTTACATAGGTAAAACCATGGGTGCAACAGTAGTAAAAGCATATGAAGAAGATGGCTTAAAAAATCCGACTGCGGTGGCCAGTTGCATGAAACATTACCTCGGTTATTCTGCATCAAGGACTGGTAAAGACAGAACGCCGATTTATCTTCCCGAAATTGAAATGCGTGAATATTATTTACCGCAATTCAGAGAAGCGGTAAAAGCAGGTTCATCAAGTATCATGATCAACTCTTCGGAAATCAACGGAACGCCAGTACATGCCAGCAAATATTTGCTGACTGATGTATTGCGGAAAGAACTTGGTTTTGAAGGTGTAATTGTAACAGACTGGGAAGATATCAAACGCATTCATAACTGGCATCATGTAGCAGCAACGCCAAGGGAAGCGGTGGTAAAAGCTATTAATGCAGGCATTGATATGAGCATGGTACCAAGTGATTTTTCTTTTTATGATCTGCTGATAGAAGCAGTAAAAAAGGGTGAAGTGCCAATGACGAGAATTGATGATGCGGTGAAAAGGATTCTTGTTTTAAAAATGAAATTAGGCTTGTTTGAAAATCCATATCCCGAGCCTGCTGCCACTGCAAATTTTGGCAAACCGGAATATCAAACAATCGCATTGGATGCAGCGCATGAAGCCATGACCTTACTAAAAAATACCAACAGTATTTTACCATTATCAAAAACAGCAAAAGTATTGGTGGCTGGTCCGGGTACGCAAAGTATTAGTTGTATGAATGGAGCCTGGAGTTATACCTGGCAGGGACAGGAAGAAGAATGGTATCCTACAAACAGCAAAACAATTTTGCAAACCATTACAGATAAAATTGGTGCCGCAAATGTGATCACCTCCACTGCAAAAGGATATACCAGTGCAGCCAATTTTGATGCGGCTGCCATCACTGCAGCATCTGCTAACGCCGATGTAATTGTGTTATGTTTAGGAGAGAATGCATACGCTGAAAGTCCGGGTAATATTCGTGATCTGGCGCTTGATAGTAACCAGCAGCAAATTGCGCTGGCCGCCATTGGAACTGGCAAGCCGATCGTGCTGGTTTTAAATGAAGGCCGTCCGCGTTTTATCAGCAATATTGAACCAGGTATAAAAGGTATTTTAATGGCATACTGGAGTGGAAAGAAAACTGCTGAAGCGATTGCCGATGTATTGTTTGGCGATTACAATCCCAATGGAAGATTGCCTTTCAGCTATCCGCGTTCCATGGGCGAAGTGGTGCTGTACGATCATAAAGGTTCGGAAGACGTTAGAGAGGTTTTCAATAACGATATTCATACCGGTTACGATCCGTTGTTTGCGTTTGGAACAGGACTTAGCTATACTAGTTTTGAGTACGGCGACCTGCAGCTAAGCACTAAAAATTTAAAAGGAAATGAAAAATTAACCGTAAGCATAAGCGTTAAAAATACAGGCAGCAGAAGTGGTAAACACACCGTTGAATTATACACCAGCGATCTGTATGCGAGCATCACGCCAAGTGTAAAAAGATTGCGTGCTTTTCAGAAAATTGAATTGAATGCAGGTGAAACTAAAACAGTAACATTCACTATCAATAAAAATGATCTGGCTTTTGTAAATGCTGATTTGAAAACAGTAACAGAAGCCGGTGATTTTAATGTGATGATTGGCGATAAGAAAGCAGGTTTTGTGTATGGGTTGTAGTGGTTGACTGGTTGATAAGGTAATACGCTTTGAAGTCTCCAATGCGCTTCGAAGTCTCCTGGCTTCGAAGCGCATTGATTTCAGTCTTGGGCTGAAGGCATTTATATCGTGTCAAAGACACATCACATAAAACAGCGAAGTCAGGAGACTTCACAGAGCTGGTTAAGTAATCTTATGAAAAATATTGTATTGTTTTTTCTTGTCGCAGCTTTATGGCAAACAGCGGATGCACAACAAGTTTCGGAAAATATCCGGCTGAATCAATTGGGCTTTTACCCGAGGCAGCAAAAGTTGGCTGTGCTGGTAGGATCGCCAGCCGCAACTGACTATTTTATCATTTCAACCGATGGAAAAGATACTCTTTTTAATGCGAAGACGGGACCGGTTCAGCAATCAAAAAACTCATCACTGCAAACAACTGTTGCTGA
>JBKJNG010000599.1:0-5768 GCA_046596065.1 Phnomibacter sp.
CAGGTGTTACTACCATCTACCTTAATGGAATTGCAGAAAAGTTTATTCGTGAAAATGGTGGGATTCCTAGTTTTCTGCATTACCGCGGCTTTCCTTACAGTGCCTGCATTAGTGTAAACGACGCTGTAGTACACGGCTTTCCCGATAACAGGGAATTAAAAGATAATGATGTTATAAGTGTTGATATAGGCGTTTTTAAAAATGGCTTTCACGGCGATAGTGCTTACACATTTGCCGTTGGTGAACCGGGCGAAGCAATAATGAAACTGCTGAAAGTGACCAAGGAATCTTTATACAAGGGCATAGAAAAAGCCATTCCGCTTAACCGAATAGGTGATATTGCCTGGGCAATACAAGAACATACCGAAAGAAAATACAATTATGGAGTGGTTCGGGAATTAGTGGGGCATGGAATTGGACGTGAGTTACACGAAGACCCGCAAATACCCAATTTTGGAAAACGCGGCAACGGCGTCAAGTTGAAAGCTAATATGACTTTTGCGATTGAGCCCATGATTAACCTTGGGAAAAAAGACGTTTATACCGATAGAGACGACTGGACTGTAAGAACAAAAGACCACAAAGTATCGGCTCATTATGAGCATACCGTTTGTGTGCAAGCTGGTAAGGCTGATATTTTAAGCAGCTTTGGAGAAATTGAAATGGCGGAAAAAGCGAATACAAATCTGAGCAGTAATTACTATTAATTCTTTACAGATATTGTAATTATATAAAATTGCTTTCTATATACTCAGTCACTTTTACAAGATCCGAATTGTTGTCTTCGTACACTTTTAACTGGCGGTCGGCACCCGTTCCCTGCTCCAGCATTTTGCGGATATAATCCACGGCATGCCTGTTGCCAAGCGGGTCAAGCACATCGTCCACAAAATCGAGCAACTCGTATATAAGTCCACGGGTATTGGTTTCCACTTCCTTTCCAAAATCTATCATCATACCATCAATTCCATAACGGCTTGCCCTAAATTTATTTTCCATTACCAGGCTTCTGGGGTATGCAATAAAGTTTAAATTCTGGTTGCGCAGCTTGTATAGTTTGGCGCATATTGCCTGGAATAGTGCGGCAATAGCAATGGTTTCATCCACCGTCATGGGTACATCGCAAATGCGAAATTCAACCGTTCCAAAAAATGGGTGTACCCTTAAATCCCACCATATTTTCTTGGCGTTATCAATACAATTTGTTTTGATAAGGATGTTTACAAAGCGTTCATAGCTTTCGTAGGTCTCAAAATTTTCCGGGAGGCCTGTACGGGGAAATTTATCAAATACTTTACTACGGAAAGACTTATAACCTGTTTTACGCCCTTCCCAGAAAGGAGAATTGGTACTGAGCGCATATACATGCGGCAGAAAATAGCGGGCACTATTGGCTATATGCATCGCCATGTCGCGGTTCTCCATGCCTACGTGCACATGCAACCCAAAAATTAAATTGCTGCGTGCAGCTTCCTGCAATTCTGCCACCAGTTCGTAATATCGAACATGATCGGTAATCATCTGGCTTTGCCAATGGCTGAAAGGATGCGTGCCACTGGCCCCAACCGATAAACCAAGATCGCCTGCTACCATTTTTATGGTTTTGCGTAAGTCGGTTACATCCTTGTAGGCTTCATCAATATTCTGGCAGATATCTGTACCTACTTCCACCACGGCCTGGTGCATTTCAGCCTTTACCTTGTCTTTTATTATTTTTTGTCCTTCGGTAACAATTTTCTGGTCATGGCTTTTAAGCTCCTTGGTTACAGGATCAATAACCATGTATTCCTCTTCAATGCCAAGTGTAAAATGTTTGTAGTTGGTACCTGCCATGTTAATATAATAATGTGATGATGTTATAATTTGGTAATGAATACAAATCCAATTTCATGGTTATCACAAACGAGTGGCTCCTATAAATACCTGCCATATAGAAAAGCTAATAAACAATTCGTTATTGAACAAAGAGAGCTAATTATAGCTATATCTGTAGAAATGGGCCCGATAAATATCGGTTGATACAACGATGATGATTATTCTGCCCTTCAACAAATAATTATTCTGACTTTGTGTATTGTCTTTGTACTAAATACTTTGTACCACCTATCTTTTACTAAAACAATTGCTGTTTTGTTGCACCGGCCTGTATGTATTTTCCCCACGTTAAATTGTCTTTACCGGGCTCCTGCTGCTGTGCCCTTTCAATTGCATAGTTTGCGGCGGTTTCTATTACCCAATCAAAATTCTCTTGTCCTACGCTGGTAATTTCTGCATCGGGTGCAGGGTTGCAAAAGTCAATGGCATAGGGTACGCCATCGCGTAAAGCAAGTTCCACCGTATTAAAATCGTAGCCGAGATAATGGTTAATGCGCAATACAATTTCTTCCATTTGGTTGTAGCGCTCAGGTGTCGGGCTAAAGTTGGCTGCATAGCGCAGGTGGTGCGGGTTACGTGGTTCGTAAGGCATAATGCGCACATGCTTGCCGCCAATGCAATAGCAACGGTAATATTCATCAAACACTATTTCTTCCTGCAGCATCATAATCAGCTGTTCTGTTTCAGGATGCTTTTCATGAAAATCGGCTAGTGTATCAAGGCGATAGACATTTTTCCATCCGCCACCAGCGAAAGGTTTCATATATGCGGGAAAACCTACGTAATCAAAAATGCCCTGCCAGTCCATAGGAAAAGACAGGTTACTGAAAGATTCCCCGGATGTATCAGCTGGCAATTCGTATGAAGGCAGAATAACGGTTTTAGGAACGGGTACATCAATTTTGGTAGCAAGGCAATTATTAAAAAACTTCTCATCGGCGCTCCACCAAAAAGGGTTGTTGATAACAGCGGTGCCACATAGCGCAGCATTTTTAAGATAGGCACGGTAGAAAGGAACGTCCTGCGAAATACGATCGATAATTACCGCGTATTCGGTAGCCTCGCCCTGCGCCACCTTCGAAATATGAACAGGTTCGGCACTAATATCTTTAATCTGCTTGCTGTTAATGCGTTCAATTACACCTGTTGGAAACGAACGCTCTTTGCCGAACAATACACCTATTTTTTTCATAAAGCATTATTTTTCATTTGCCTGTGACCACAAGATTTTGGCCTTCTCCAAATATATCTGCTAACAGTTTAAAAGTCAAAATTTATCGTTGACCTGAGTCTTTTATTCTTATAACAAACGGTGGTCATAATTGGCGTTCATAGGTAAAGGGAAAATTATGGCTTTTGCTCACCAAGAAAATTCAGGTTACGCCTTATGCCTGCATACTTACTCCGCTTAAGGGGCGAGTTTTTGAAAATGCTTTTGAAAGCCTCCTCCGTCATTTCCTGCCAATTGCTGTTGCTTAGGTTTAAGATGGCCGGTATTGGTTCGAATAAAGGTTCGTCATGCGGTTTTGAAAATCGGTTCCATGGACAAACATCCTGGCAAGTATCGCAACCAAACATCCAGTTATCAAACTTGCCACGCATGTTTTCATCAATCAGCGCTTTTTTCAGTTCGATGGTAAAATAAGAGATGCAACGGCTTCCATCAACCACTTTATCGGGTAGTATCGCATCCGTAGGACAAGCATCAATGCACCGGGTGCAGCATCCGCAAAAATCCTGCACCATTGGGTTATCATATTCCAATTCAAGGTCGGTAATAAGTGTTGCAATAAAAAAGAAAGATCCGTTTTTTTTGTTAATGAGATTCCCGTTTTTTGCTATCCAGCCAAGGCCGCTTTGTTTTGCCCAGCTGCGTTCCAAAACAGGTGCGCTATCTACAAAGCCGCGCCCGTCTATATCGCCCAGTTTTTTCCTTATTAGCTGTAGAAAATTATTTAGCGATGTCCTTATTACCTCATGGTAATCGTTGCCATAAGCGTACTTGCTTATTTTGGGTATGCCTGTTTGCTGGTGTTGGCCGGGGTAATAATTTTTAAGTAAGGTAATAACCGATTTTGCGCCCGGCACCAATAAAGTTGGGTCAACCCGCATATCAAAATTCCGCTCCATGTAGTGCATGCTGCCATGCATTCCCTTGTTAAGCCATTGCTCCAGCCTTGCAGCATCCGCATCCAGTTTTGTTGCTTTGGCAATACCACAAATATCAAATCCGCAACTTTGCGCAGTCAATTTAATAACGTTTGTTTTGTGGTGAAGCGAATGCAACATTAAAGCGACTGATTTAAAATGAAAGCTGTGAACTTAACGGATTATTGAATACTTTTTAAAAATCCTGTCTCGCAATACGAACAAAGGTGTACAAGTTATTGTAAGATTAAAATATAAACTTTACCTGCTAAACTTCTAATAAGTTCAATTAAAAAACTGCTATAAAATGCAATAATCAGTAAGGTAACCGCTTAGTGATTTTGTTTAAATAACGCAAAATATATTGAATGCAGCAAAGCATAATGCCATTTTAAAAACACGCAGGCAGGAAATCAAAAGTTGTTTTTTTAAAATATTTAACAAGTCTAATGCACAAGTTTGTAATTAAAATTTGTCTTGCGTATGCGTAATAAAAAGCAATCAAAACCGTTCATTAAATGGCATGATTTTTTTAACTATTCATTTATTATTATTTTTTTATTTCCGTAAAAAACAAAAAGCAGCAGTAAAGTATTTAAACTACAACTTCATGAAAAAGATCGTATTGTTATTATTGGTATCGGCAAGTTTGTTTTCGTTTTCAGCTTATGCTCAAAAGAGAGGCAGTGATTATAAAAGCGCTATTGGCGGAAGATTTGGAAACACCTACTATGATGTTTTTTCTTTCTCTTACAAAACTTTTATCACCGACCCCGGTGCATTGGAATTGAATGCAGGATTTGGTGCGAAAGGCTATGGTAATTATAATACAGCTACGCTTTCCGCCGCAATCAGCTACCAGCATCATTTCGACATAAAACCAGTACAAGGTTTAAAATGGTTTGTTGGTGGCGGCGCTACTATTTTTAATACTTTTTCGAAAAAAGATAATGATTATACTGGGTATAGTGGTTTTGGACTTGGCATTTTCCCGACCGGTGGTATTGATTATAAATTTGCTTCCATCCCATTAAATTTAACTGCCGATGCAAGGCCTACCTTCCATGTTGTATCGCCAGGTTACTATAATAGTGTTTACGGTAATTTTGGTATAGCTGCCCGTTATACTTTCAGGTAAAAAATCAATCAAATTATTCTTAATAGAAGTTGTGCAATGCACGGCTTCTATTTTTTTTGTATAAGCAATAACCCATCTCTTACGGTAAGCAAAACCTGTTCTACACGATTATCATTTTTTACATGTTCATTAAATGCATTGATGGCAATCGCATTTTTTCCTTTTACTGATTCGTTCAATACTTCGCCATGAAACAGCACATTATCTGCTAAAATAAAACCGCCTTTTCTTACCAGTGGCAACACCTGTTCGTAATAGTTTGTATACCCGGTTTTATCGGCATCAATAAAAACAAGATCCCACGTTTCTGATAATTCGGGAATAATTACTGCCGCATTGCCTACAACCAGTTTTATATTTTCTCTGTAATCACTTCTGTCGAAATAAGCCTGTGCAATGGCACCATCTTCCACTCTTAATTCAAGTGTATACAAAAGGCCGTTTGGTTGTAAACCTGCTGCGAGGCATAGTGCGCTAAAGCCTGTAAAAGTCCCGATTTCTAAAATGCGCATGGGCGCTAGCATGCTGCTTAATTGTTTTAAAAATTGCCCCTGCACATGACCGCTGATCATCTGAGGCGCTTTGTGGTGCGCCGCCGTATAATCAA
>JBKJNG010000095.1:0-5255 GCA_046596065.1 Phnomibacter sp.
TTTGTCGGATAAAAAATTATGGTTGTTGCTTTTGATGTTGGTTGCGTTAAGGCTACCCAATATAAACAGGCCTTTATCAAAACACCACGAGTTTAATACCGCCGTTATTTTGATAAATGCAGAATCGTGGGAGCAGGCAGGTGGTGGCAAACAATTTTCTTATACGCCGCTTTTAACTTACCAGGGAAAAGCAAATCATTTATTGGAAAAAGGCTGGCATATTGATGCAAAGGGCAATCATGTTTACCTCTCGTTTGGAGCGGGTTGGTATGCGCTTCCCTACTTTTTATTTAAAGCATTGCATGTTCGTTTTACACCATTAAGTCTGCGTATTTTAAGCATAATTATTGGCCTGCTCACAACCATTTTGTTGTATTGGTTACTAATGAATATAAGCGGCGCTAGGGAACATGCTTTGGCAGGTACAATTTTATTCGTATTGCTTCCGGCACTCCTTTGGTATTGCGGTATTGGCTATGTTACCACCGCCATTATGTTGCCAATAGTTATAGTCATTTTATACAAATGGCATTCATTTGAAATTTCAGTTGACAACATCAATATAAAACGGTTATTTATTTTTTTTCTGTTGGGAATTTTGCTCTGTTATTTCGATTGGCTTGCCGTTTTTTTATATGTCACAATTGCTTTGTGGGCAATATTTAAAGCAAGGAGAAACAGCAGGTATTTATGGATAAGTTTTATTGCAGCAATTAGCGTTATTACTGGTGTAGTTATAGTGCTGTGGCAATTTGCAAATTATCTTGGTTGGGCGCAGGTTTTGCATTACTGGCAATCAAGATTTTCTGATAGAAGTACTGACACAAGCGCCTATTCTTTCAGCACTATGACACAGATGATTGTGAGGAATTTAATGATTGGATTTTTGCCGATGTTTTTATTGATTGCTTTTGCCTGGTTTAGAAAAAATACAACCAAACAAACGCAAAAAATGTCGTGGCCAATTTGGGCACTGGCTGCCATTGTTCCCTACAACGGTATTTTTTTTAACTGGAGCGCTATGCACGAGTTTGCATGGCTGGCTTTTGCATTGTTTGCAAGTATTGCAACCAGCATTTACATTTTGCCTTTATTCAATACCAGGGAATTAAAACAATTGCTGTTTACAACAACCGTCCTTTCATTATTGCAGTATTATATAATTAACCTGCCGGGCAATGTTAGCTGGAAAGGTGAACGATACGATCAGCAAATGCAATTGGGTAATTGGATAAGACAACATGCAGATTCAGCCCTACCAATTTTTACCAATATCAGCAATGATAAAGTTGTGGAGTTTTACAGCAAGCGAACTTTTAATACTGTGTCATCGTTGGAAGAAGCTATTGCACTTGGCAAATCTTTTGGGGTGGATAAGGGCATTTGGCTGGAAGTAAGAAACCAAAAAGTGGAAAGAGCCGTCCGGTTCTTTCCACTAGTTTCTCACTAAAGAATGACTATCCTTTTTTGCGGTCGGCCAATAATATAAATACGCCTGCCGCTACTGCAATTCCGCCAGCATACAAAGGCCAGCCAACACTTTTTTTATCTTTCTTGTTTATTTCCAGTGGTCCAATATCTACCACTTTTTGTTCTTTGGTAAAGCTGAAGCCACGAAAAATGAGCATTACGATACCTGCAACGATTAAGATTATTCCTAAAGGTTTCATATTTATAGACAGCGTGGTTTTAGTACCGCTGTGCTTAATTCGCTAAAAAACAATGCCATTACATATACGATTGAGCAAACAAATATTTTTTTACAGGGTTAGCAATTAATTAGTTGCATAACTAACTATTTTTGGATGATGGCAAAATCCATGGTGTTTTAATTCCTTTCTAAAGCTTTAATTCCATATGAAACGTACTATAAAGAAGGTTGCTGTATTAGGTTCAGGTGTAATGGGCAGCCGGATTGCCTGTCATTTTGCGGGCGTCGGTGTACCGGTTTTGTTGTTGGATATGGTTGCCAAAGGGGCTGAAGTCAGCACCAAACCAGCCGAACGCAACAAATTAGTGAATGATGCTTTGGGCGCTGCGGTTAAAAGCAATCCATCGCCATTGTTTACAAAAGATGCCGTTAAAAAGATAATCACCGGAAATTTTGATGATAATTTAAAAGACATAGCCCAATGTGATTGGGTTATTGAGGTGGTTGTAGAAAGACTTGATATCAAGAAGATCCTTTATGAAAAAGTGGACAAGTATCGCAAACCCGGAACGCTTGTTACTTCCAATACATCAGGCATTCCAATTCACATGCTAACAGAAGGAAGAGGCGAGGATTTTAAAAAGCATTTCTGTGGTACACACTTTTTTAATCCGCCACGTTATTTGCGTTTGCTCGAAATAATTCCTACACCAGATACCGATCCTGAAATAGTTGATTTTTTAATGCATTATGGTGATTTGTACCTTGGTAAAACAACGGTTCTTGCCAAAGACACGCCGGCTTTTATTGCCAACAGGATCGGGGTATTCAGCATCATGGCCATCTTTAAAATAATGGATCAGCTGGGACTGAACATTGACGATATAGATCTACTAACGGGTCCTTTGATTGGCAGGCCAAAAAGCGCCACTTTCAGAACAAGTGATATTGTTGGTATTGATACCATGGTTAAGGTGGCGGAAGGCGTAAAGAACAATTGCCCCGACGATGAAGCCAAAGATATTTTTACGATACCTGCATGGCTGCAAAAAATGGTAGATAATAATTGGTTGGGCGATAAAACAGGACAGGGCTTTTTTAAGCTTGTAAGGGGCGCAGGAACCAAGGAAATATTAACCCTCGATTTGAAAACTTTTGAATACGGCCCAAGAGTTAAACCAAAGTTTGACAGTGTAGAAGCTGCAAAGCCAGTTGATGATCTTAAAACAAGAATTAAAATGATCGCCGGCGGACAGGACAAAGCTGGTGAATTTTATCGTTTGTTTCATCAGCATTTGTTTAGCTATATCAGCCATCGCATTCCGGAGATAAGTGATGAAATATATCGTGTGGATGATGCCATGAAAGCAGGTTTTGGATGGGAGATAGGTGCTTTTGAAACATGGGACTTATTAGGTGTTGCTAAAATGACCGAAGCCATGAAACAGGCTGGCTTTAAAGTGGCGAAATGGGTGGAAGATTTTATTGCGGCAGGTAATAAAACTTTTTATAAGATCACTAACGGACAATCTTATTGCTACGATGTGGCATCAGGCTCTTACAAACCATTGCCGGGTGGTGAAGCATTCCTCATCATGTCGCACAAAACTGATAAGGTTGTTTGGAAAAATAGCAATACTACTATATACGATTTAGGGGACGATATTTTGGGCTACCAATGGAGTACAAAAATGAATACTATTGGTACTGAAGTGTTGGAAGGTTTGAACAAAGCAATAACACTTGCTGAACAGAATTACAAAGGATTGGTAATTGCAAATGAGAGTGGGAATTTTAGTGCAGGTGCAAATGTTGGAATGATCTTTATGCTGGCTGCAGAACAGGAATTTGATGAACTCGATCTTGCCGTAAGAATGTTTCAAAACAGTATGATGCGGGTGCGCTATTCTGCTATTCCTGTAATTGTTGCACCGCATGGTTTAAGTCTTGGTGGTGGCTGCGAAATGAGTTTGCATGCAGATAAAATACAAGCGGCAGCGGAAACCTATATAGGCCTTGTTGAAATGGGCGTTGGATTAATACCCGGTGGTGGTGGAACCAAAGAATTTGCATTGCGTGCCGCTGACGAATACAAAGAAGGGGAAATAGAAATTGAACCATTGAAACGACGTTTTTTTGCAATAGGAACGGCGAAGGTTGCAACCAGTGCGCAGGAAGCATTTGAACTGGGAATTATGCGCAATGGAAAAGATGAAATCAGCATGAATATAAACCGTCGGATTGCAGATGCAAAAAGGTCTGCGATTGAAATGTGGAATGAAGGTTATATAACGCCTCTGCAGCGAACTGATATCCGTGTGCTGGGACGTGGTGCATTAGGTGCATTATATGCTGGCATCAACGGTATGCAGGTGGGGCATTACATAACAGCGCATGATGTAAAAATTGCAAAGAAACTGGCTTATGTAATGTGTGGTGGTGATTTAAGTGAAGCAACATTGGTATCAGAACAATACCTGCTCGATTTGGAACGAGAAGCCTTTTTAAGTTTGTGTGGTGAACGTAAATCATTAGAAAGAATTCAGAGTGTAATTAAAGGTGGCAAGCCAATACGAAATTAATTTTTCAAAGTGCATCTCGAGAAGAAAATAGAAAGTTATTTAAGTTGTAGCCAGGTAAAAAGAATGGGCATGGATAAAGCTATCCATGCCCATTCTTTTTAAACAGCAATTTTATTTGATGCTTTTAAACAACCGGTTCCACCTGGGGCCGTGCTCCCAGCTAAACCAAATAAGGCTTGCTTTACCTACCACATGCGTTTCAGGAACAAATCCCCAAAAGCGACTGTCCTGGCTGTTATGGCGGTTATCACCCATCATCCAGTAATAATTGTATTTAAAAGTGTAACTGGTAGCGGCCTTACCATCAATAATAAACTGCCCGTTGGTTTCCTGTAGTGTATGCCCTTCATAAACGGTAATTAAACGGCGGTAAAACGCAATGTTATCAGCATTTAAAGCGGTAGTCGCACCTTTTTTGGGTATATAGATGGAGCCATAATTATCAACCGTCCAATTCTTAGATGTATCGTTAGGGAAAAGATCGCCCTGGTTCATATCATACTTAATCACCGATTGAACACCATTTACAGACCTGAGTTTTTCGGCATCCTGCTTTGCGAGATATAAAAGGAGTTGTTTGGCATTGCCCAACATGTTAGTAGCATCTTCGTTTGTTTCAATGACATCATCGGTATTTCTTGCCTGCTGGCTCCAGCGAAAATCTATGCCAAGGTTTTCAGAAACCGCGTTAAAATCAACTGGTCCTTTAAGTGAAAGTATATAGAGCAATTGGGAACCTTCGGGCAACGCGGCAAGTTTTCCGTTTACATACAATATGCCATTTATTACCCTTAACGAGTCGCCACCTACACCCACACAACGTTTAATATAGTTATCTGTCTTGTCGGTTGGATGAACAAGTAACTGATCGCCATATTCACCTGCCATAAAGCGATTGCGGTCGCCGCCGAATTCTGTTCTTAAAACATCATAATAAGGGCGGGCAGATCCAAAATTCGGCAAATTTATTACCGTATCTCCCAGGGGGAAATTGAAAACTACTACATCATTTCGTTCAACGG
>JBKJNG010000118.1:0-4863 GCA_046596065.1 Phnomibacter sp.
GCTCACTATAAGTAACAGTTTTCGTTTACTGCCAATATTTTTTCTATATAAATTCCAGCGAAATAATCTATTACAATAGTGAAAGCTAGAATAAGTATGTACACGGGTACAAACGCCATATAGAAATAGCAACTGCTAAGCAATAACAGCAGCCATCGAAATTTATACGGTGTGCTGAAAAATAAAGCAGTTACGACTATAAAGAAGACGAGAAAATCAACTGAATTAAAAAGCATTTTCGCATGTGATTATTAATGTACGGTAAGGTGCTGCGCTAAGCCAACATTTTCAAAAGTGCAAGCACCCTTTATGGTTTTAATGCCAAAGTTGGGGCCAAATTAAAGAAACGGTTTATTCTACAATCAGCACAATAATATCGCCGGCATTTGTTTGAGTCGCCCCTGTTTTAATGAGACCTCCCGCCCGGTCAAAAAAATCGTACGCATTAAAGTTGGAAAGATATTGGGTGACGGACAGCAAATTGCCAGCTGGAGTATGGATTGTATCTATATCCGCAATGGCGCCGGCAGCATCAGTTGGGCCATCGGTGCCATCGGTGCCGGCTGCAAGTATGGTTAATGTATTGCGCATATCGGAACCACCGCCCCGGGTTATTTCGTGCAGTGCATTCAGTACAAAATGCTGGCAACGACCTCCTTTACCATCACCTGTAATTTTTAACGTTGGCTCGCCACCTAGTAAAATGCATGCAGGCATTATGCCCCTGTAATCTTTAAATTGTTGTATAAGCAATCTTGAACTTGTAGTTACATCTTCGGTTAAACCAGCTTTATAAATCGAGACTTGGTAACCAAAATTTTCTGCCGCTTTTTGTGCTGCTTTTAATGCAATAGCATTGTTGCCAATAAGATAATACTGTGTATGCAAAAAACAAGCATCGCCAGTTCGGGGATTCTCTGCCCCTACACCTTCCAGTCCTTTTTGTAAATGCGATTTAACCGATGCAGGAATTTGTTGCCATAACCCGTATTGCTGCAATATTGCAAAGGCTTGTGCGTACGTACTTGTATCCGGCACTGTAAGCCCGCTGGCTATTACAGAAACATCATCATCTACCACATCGCTGATGGCCAGTGTTATCAATTGTGCAGGCGATGCTATGCCCGCAAGTTTTCCGCCTTTTAAAGTGCTGGTATGTTTGCGTACTGTATTTATTTCTTTAATAGATGCGCCGCTGTTTACCAGCAGTTCGTTTAGCAATTTAATATCGGCTAACGTGCAGCCAGTTGGAATGTCCGCTATTAAAGAAGATGCGCCACCGCTTAGCAAAAGTAAAATGATATCATTCGCATCTGAGCCCTCCACCATTTGCTGAATATGCACAGCAGCCTGCGTACTTTCTTTATCCGGGAAAGGATGGCCAGCCTCAATAATTATCAACTGCGATAACGGCAATGAATGCCCGTGTTTTGTAATACACAATCCATAGCTGATAGCATCTCCTAAAATTTGTTCTGCTTCAACAGCCATGGCACCTGCAGCTTTGCCCGCTGCAATTACCACCAGTCTTCCTAATTCATTTTTATTGAATTGGCGATTGCCAATGCGTATACTGTTTTCATTGGCAGACAAATACTTTTTGAGTAGTTGTTTTGGATGTACTGCAGCTACAGCAGCTTCATAAATATTGGTGGCTTTCTCTCTTGTGGTCATGATGGTCAGTAGTGAGCTGTGAGTCGTGAGTGCTGCGCTTTATGAAGTGTCAGATTCGGGTTTCTATTTGGCTTTATTTGATATGAAACATGAGCCGTAAATCAGTACGTTTTATATCCACATTTGTTTTTGCTTTACATAAGTCCCTTGATAGAAATTTTGTTTAAAAAATTTCCATTAGGAAAATTCATCAGCTTAATAAATATTTTCTTTCACGATACACTTTCCAAACAAATTCGCCAAACAGCGTGTTAGCCCAGGCAAACCATTTACGGGTGTATTTGTCTGCATCGTCTTTGTTGATGCTTTCGTGTATAAAGCCAGTGCCCGCATGTGTTTTTTGCAACATATCCAGGCACATTTTTATTTCTTTATCGTTGTTGCTTGTAATACCACGAAGGATAATGCTCATTGGCCAAATGGTATTGGCTCCTGTATGCGGACCGCCAACACCTTCAGCGGCTTTTCCTTTATAAAAAAAAGGGTTATTTTCCGACAATACAATGTTGCGTGTGGTAAGATAAAGCGGATCATTATTTTTGATAGCACCCAGATAGGGTAATGATAATAAGGAAGGCACATTTGCGTCGTCCATCATATGAAAACTACCAAACCCGTTTACCTCGAAAGCAATAATTTTTCCGAATTGCGGATGTTGTATAACACCATGTTTCCATAACGCAGTTTTTACCTGAAGCTGCAATGTCTTTGCATCGGCAGCCAATTGTTTATCTGCAATACTTGGTAATGCGCCTAGTTGCTGCATGTAGCCCAATATTTCCACTGCAAAAAAATTGCTCGGCACCAGGTAAGCAAACAATGTAGAATCATCACTTGGGCGAAACATAGAGCAGATCATCCCATTTGGCTTTACAGGATAGCCATAACCCGAAAGTGGTACGCCATCAGTAGCCCATGCCGTGGTACGTTGAAAAGTATAAGGGCCTTTATCGGTAAGCCTTTGTTGTTCTTTAAAAGTTTTTATTATAAGGTGCATGGCGGCTTTCCAGTTTTCATCAAACGGAGTAGTATCGCCGGTTTGTTTCCAATAACCATAAGCCAGTCTTACAGGATAACACAAACTGTCTATTTCCCATTTGCGTTCGTGAATGCCCGGCTTCATGGTTGTCAGATCCGATTTCCATTCACTCTCTTTATTTACGTCTTTATAAAAAGCATTGGCATAAGGGTCAAGTAATATGCATTTTGTTTGGCGGTTGATAACACCAACTATTAACTGTTGTAAATGCTTATCTCCTTTGCACAAAGGAATGTATGGCCAAACCTGCGCAGTGCTGTCACGCAACCACATGGCATCAATATCGCCTGTAATTACATAAGTATCCGGTTTACCATCAATCATTTCAAAATCAACTGTGGTATCAAGTGTGTTGGGAAAACAGTTGCCAAACAACCAGCCAATTTCTTTATTGCCAATGTTTTTTTGAACGTTGTTAATAATATTTTCAACGGCGTTGCTGGTGAAATTTCGTTTTGCCGCTGCGGTGCGTACCTCTGCAAAATGCCCATTGCCTGGTTGAGCCACTGCCTTGCCCCTAATAATTAATCCGGCCGTTGCCAGCGAGGTTTGCGCAATAAAATCTCTTCTTTTCATATGGTTTTTGAAAATGATTGGGCGTAAAAGTATTTGTATTTATTACTGCTTTGATGGCTTAATGTAATTTGTTGCTTTTTGAATACAAATTGATCCGTTTGTGGCATTTTTGTAAATAACAAATTTTGTTGCAAAAAGGCAGTTCTTCGCAATAGTGGCCAGTTCAGAAGGTTAATTGGAATAATAGTTCTTATTTAAAAATTGAATCAAAATATTACCCCCTATCATTCTGAATGTATTCTGAATATTACGCCTAAAACTTGTTGGAAAGCGTTTTGGTGCTGCCATTTTAAAATGTAAATTTTTCAGTTATGCCCACTTGAAATACATTTATACACGAAATCTGATTCTGAAAATTCATTTTCCTTATTTTCACCACAAACTGCTTCTTTTTGAAACGAATATTTTTATTCCTGTTGTTGGTAGGTATGTGCTTTTATGGCAAGTCGCAAACCATAACAGATGCCGTTGGCGCCCGTTATCTTTCATTGGGAGCATATTCTTCGCATAATGTAGATATATATGCTACCCGTGCCAATCCCGCATCGCTGGCGCAATTGCAGCGGCCGGCCGTTGCGGTGTATGGCGAAAGAAGATTTCAACTTGATAATCTTAATTTATACACAGGGTCCGTTGGCTTAACTACAAACAGTGGAAATTTTGCTGTGCATGGCGCTTACTTCGGTTCTAACCTCAGTAACCAATCACAATTATCACTTGCCTATGGCAGAAAAATTACCAGCAAGGTTGATATTGGTGCCTCTTTTGATTACCAGCAAATTAGCCAGGCCGGTATTTATGGTAAAGCCAATGCTATTACCGGTACCGTTGGTTTGTTGCTCCATCTTACCGATAAAATTCATGCAGGCATTAACGCGTATAACCCAATAAGGGCCGCATACGATAAAGACAAGCAGGAAAGATTGCCTTCGCAATACAGCCTGGGTATTGGCTACGATGCTTCGGAAAAGTTTTTTGTAAGTGCGGAATTGATAAAGTCAGAAGGACATAATGTAAATGTGAATGCCGGGTTTCAATACCAGTTTGTAAAACAATTTTTTATCCGGGCGGGCATCGCCACGTTAACCTCCAACTATTTTGCTGGCCTTGGTTTCAGGTTAAAAGATTTCCGGCTTGATATTGCTACGAGCTATCATCCGCAATTGGGTCTATCGCCCGGCCTTTTACTACTGTACGAATTCGGTAAAAAAAAGGCTGATGTTGCAGAATAATTTTTCACCATTCCTATCATTCTAATTTCTACATAAGTGCCGCGATCCATCATCCTGAAAAAAATATTTTACCTGTTGCTCTGCCTGTTGTGCAGTGCCAGAATATTTGCGCAGGACGTTCCCAACCAGGCAATTGAGCAACAGCTGGAAAGTATATCGGAAGCCGATGATACTGAAACCGAAGACGATTCGTACCAGCAACAGCTGCAACAATTTCGCAAGAATCCTTTAAATATTAATACAGCAAAAGAAGCTGATCTGCAGGTTTTTCGCTGGCTTAACGTTCTGCAGATAAAAAACCTGCAAGTGTATAAAAACCTGCTTGGTAAACTGGTTAATGTT
>JBKJNG010000183.1:0-9021 GCA_046596065.1 Phnomibacter sp.
TCCTGTTCCGGCACTACCATCCTGGAAACTATTACGGTTAAAAACACGAAAACGGGCGAGGAACAAACAGTACCTGCAAAAGCACTGTTTGTATATATAGGTACAAATCCGGGCACAGCCTGGTTAAATGATCTTGTATTAAAAGATCCGAAAGGTTATATAATGTCGGGCATGGAGCTAACAAAGGAAAAATCGTTTAATACTTTTTGGAAATTGAAAAGAGACCCCTTTATGCCTGAAACGAGTGTGCCCGGAATTTTCGCATCCGGTGATGTGCGTTTTGGCGCAATGACGGGCATTTCGGCTGCCGTGGGAGAAGGATCAATGGCCATTCGATTTGTACGCAAATACTTACAGGAAATGTAAAACTTCAGTTGCTAATCCCCTAAACTCACCATTCACTATTCACAACATGTCCGACCATATTGAAACCGGTAAAGCGGGCGAAGATCTTGCCAGCATTTATCTTGAAAACAAAGGCTACAACATTATTGAACGAAACTTTAGAAGCCGGCGTAACGAGGTCGACATTATAGCTTCTCAAAAAAATATTCTCCACTTTGTGGAGGTGAAAACCCGCAGCAACCTCGATTTTGCGTTGCCGGAAACAAAAGTGAAAGGGCCGAAATTAAAACACTTAAAAGAAGCTGCTGAAACCTACCTTTTTCTTCATCCTGAATGGAAAGACATCCAATTCGATATTTTATCCATTATCAAAAAAGATGATGGTAATAACAGCTATTTTATGATAGAAGACGTATTCTGATCTGTTATCTCTGATCTGTTATCTGCCCCGTATTTTCCTTTCAACTTCAATTGTCAACTTACTCACTTTACCCGCCTTACACATGATGGTATTTTTCATTTTTTAAAATTGAGCAAGCCCGGTAAACCTGCTCGGCCAGTATCAGCCTTACCAGTTGGTGCGGGAAAACAAGTTGAGATAATTGCCAAACAAGGTCGGCCCGTTTGCGCAATTCATCGTTTACGCCAAAAGCACCGCCTATTACAAAATGAATTTTTTTGGCGCCATTTAAAGCCCTTTCACCTACCAGTTCCGCCAGTCTTGGCGATGTGAGCATTTTACCCCTTTCGTCCAGAAGCACTACATAATCAACAGGATCCAGCGCTTCCAGCAAGGAACGGCTTTCGAAATCTTTTTGTTCCAGTTGCGAAATCGAAGCAGCATTTTTTGGCGGAGCAACCAGTTTCCATTCGCAGGGAAAATAATGGCAGATGCGGGCTGTGAAATCGGCAACTCCTTCCTGGATATAACTACTATGCTTACTACCAACCGACCAAAGAAAAATCTTCATGCGGTGAAGATAACTGCATGGGTAAGATTTACTAGCAATGAGCCTTTCAAAATCAGGGTGGTTTGACAGGCTAAAGCTTACTTGGAATAACCAATTGGTTTTTAACAACGATTGTGCAGTTCAAACTTTACATTCGCAGCCAAAACCGGTATAAATGAAAAATGTGAACACCGTACTGAATGTGATTTGCCTGGCTGCTATTGCCGTGCTTTTTATTCTTTTTTTCAGATCGGGCAACCCTGCCAGTAATGCAAAACACGTTAAAACAGACTCTTCCGGAAGTACTAATGTCGCATCCAGCATAGCTTATTTTGAAATGGATACCGTAGAACGTCATTACAATTATATAAAAGATGTTCAGGAGCAATTAAAAGGCCGTCAGCAAGGCATTACTAACGAGCTAAATGCAACCAAAAAATCTTACATGACCCGTATACAACAGCTGCAAAGCCAGGCTGCCACCATGAGTCAGCAGGAAGGTGAAGCTGCACAAGCGGAAATAAACCAAATGCAGGGGGAACTTCAGCAAAAAGAAGCCCGGTTAAGCCAGGAATTACAGGAGCAGCAGTTTAAACTAATGCAGGATATTAACAGGAAGATTGAAGATTACCTGCAGATATACAATAAGGATAATAAATTCACTTATATCCTCTCCCATTCCCCCGGTGATTTTATCTATTTTAAAGATTCTTCCAACAATATCACCAACGATATAATCAAAGGATTAAACGACGGTTATAAGAAAACACCGTGAGTTGAAGTTGATAGGTTGACGGGTTAACAAGTTACCAGGGAAATACAATTGACCAAATGTCCGAAATCAGAAATTACAGATCATACATCATAAATCACCAATCAGAGCTATTTCTTCTTTCCGTCTCCAATTACAACCAGCACGTCATCCTCCCGCTTACCTATTAGTTTTTCGAAATCTTTGCGGTAGCTAAGACTGGCGCCAGCACGGTTTCGACGTCCGCCAATATCAAGATTATCCCTTTTAAACAATATGGCTCTTAACCTGCGGTTGGAGGTAAGAATAAACTCCACGCTTATATCAGGTAAAAACTGGAAGCCATTTGCCGCAGTATTTCTAACACTAAGGTCGAAATCACTTCCTACATTAACCACCACCCTGTTATTAAAATAGGCCCGGTTAAGGGTCACATTCAAATTTACACGGTCGTACTGGCCCGATTGGGAAGTAGTTCCTGTTATAGCCTGGCTGTAAAAGTTGGTACTAAAATCAATATTCAGGCTTTGATCGCCAGTTATTTGCTGCACAACGTTTGTAAGAATTTTAGCCATTTCGCGGCTTACGATGTCGCTGATGGTATTAACGGCCAGATCTGTTCCCGGGTTACGGATGCTTGAACCTTCTTTATAAGGTGCAAACGATTTAAAAACGAGCAAATAAGTAACCTGCCGCAAACGTTCACTGGCGTCGTTGTTTATCCTTGTAATAATGTCTTTTGCGCTAAGGTTACTGTTTAGGGAACTGTTGCTGGCCAGTTCAATTTCGAAATCGATAATCGGTGCGCTCAGTGGCCCTTTAATTTTAGCTATCACATATACATCGCCTGTAGCATGCAAGGCATTGTCATCCAGCACACTATTATTTCCACTGCTCACCAGTGTACTCATACTCACTTTGCGGGCTAAATAACGGGCATTAATATTCAGGTTGGCGTTTACCGGATCGCCTGTCCACTCAATGTAATTATCATCGTCGCCGGATAATTCAAAAGGCTTGCGGATAAGTGTTTGAAAACTATAATTATAGCTGCCTGATTGAATAACGTAGCGGCCTCTCATTGAAGTTTCATCAACAGTTCCCGTATGTATTTTAAGGTTGCCGTTTCCTACTGCTTTAATTACATCACCTGTAGCTTCATCCAAAATAACATCCATCTTGGCAAGCGGGTTTGCATTTAAATCGATATCCATGTGAAAATTAGTTTTCGCCGGGTCGGTCTGAGCCTGCATTTCGGTACCATACGTTTTAAACACAACGAAATCGGCTTTGCCGGTTTCACGGGTTATTTTATTGGCGATATAGATATGCGACGAATCGGTTGGTGTTGCCGTCATGCGCATATTCATGTTGTTCAGCGGACCATACAAATCAAAGGTTGCCTCAGCAACAGCCTTACCAAAAAACAGTTGATTATCCTGGCCAGAGTTATTTAACACCTGCATGCCATCGGTACGCATCTTAAGGTCAAACGAAAGACTATCGAAAAACCGGTGATAGAATCTCCCTGAAACAGTCCCTTTCCTACCCTTTTCATCCTTTAAATTCAAGGTGCCAAAATCAATGTAATTATCACCCAATTGCAACACCGCAGAATCAACTTTATATACGCATTTTGTATACCCGACTTTAAAAATGCCATCCCGCAATTTTACCGTTCCGAGCAGCGATGGACTTTTTAGTTTCCCCACTACCCTTATATCTCCTGTTGCAAAACCGTCTAACTGATCAAAAACAGCGGTAAGGTATTTTTCAATCACGTTTATGCGCATGTTTTTGATAGGAAGAATCGTATTTATTTGTTCCTGCGCACTGTCGTTCAGATCAACTTTGACGATGGCTGAAAAATCATAATCCTTGTTAAGCGACGCTATATTGGCAGTTAGTTTTTTGGTTCGGTTATAATACTCCGCGGTAATGTTTACTGTTCCAACGGAATCATCGTTAAACCTGAATTGGTTTAACTGCAAATTGCCATTCATGTGCATAGCGCCCATAGGGTCAGAAATAATAACGGTGCCCGATGCAAGTCCCTCCATCCTGGGTTCCTTTAACAGGTAAGGCATCAGGTCGCCTGTATTAAGATTTTTTATATCAAGATGAATATCATTCCAGTTGCCCTCGCCACTTGGCTGGGTAAACATGGTAATGGATTGCTCGTTTTGTTGCAGCGTTAAACCAGCTGATGTTAGGTAACCTTTGTTTACAGCAACATTCCCCGTGCTGTTAAGGGTCCATTTTTTATTATTGATGATAAAAGTTGACTCATTGAAGAAGGCCTCGAAACCATTGGGTTTTGAATAAACCACGGCATCTATTTCGGCATCTCCAAGCGGCCCGCTGGTGCTGGTATTTACTTTAAAATGGGTGGTATCCTGGTTGGTATTTATCCGTAAAACAACATTTGGGAAATTGATGCTGTCGTTAACAGCCAAATTATCAATACTCCCGAGCACGTTAAGGGTATCGGCATTGCCACTTCCTTTTAAGGAAAGGTTGGTGAACCTTAATTTATCGTAGGCAAAATATGGCACATCTGCATTCAGCAACAATTGCCGTTCATTGGTATTAAGACTGCCGGAAAGTTTTGCGTTATCAAGACCATGAAGTTTTTTATCCAAAAAACCGAGAAACGGTTCCACCTGCCGCGTTGTTACTTTAAAAAAAAGATCCTGGTTGGCTACTAAAACTTTGGGGGCTTTTATGATGGCAGGATAATAACGGCTAAGGAAATACTGAAAACTATTGCCAAGATTGCTGATGTTAAATTTGCCTTCCACGCTCACGTCGGCTTCGTTGGTATGCAGCGATAAACTTTTAACGCCGGACGAATCAACGGAGGATTGCAATAAAAGTGAATCGAAATTTAGAAGCCTTTGGCCAGCGTAAATTTGGGCATTGTAAAAACGGGCATACCCAAGAAAGTTATCAATTGTTTTACCCTTAAAATCCACATCAAATTCGCCGGAAAAACGCAGAGAATCTTTCATAAACCCCAATGCCCTCAGGTCAGCAGTAAGTACCACACCACGACCGTTATACCGTTTGCTTTCAGTGTTAAAATCAAGTACGGTTGTAAAACTACCAGCAAGGTTTTCATCAGCCATTGTAAGGTCGGCCGTCAGCTTGTTTTTACTAAACACGGCATCAGCCCCTATATTCTTGTAAGTATAACCAGCGTATTCGCCGCTGGCAATAGTTCCCTTTATTTTTAAAGGACTGGCTGCACCGAAGCCATTACTGGAGATGTTTCCATTAAATTCAACATTGCCAAGATCTTTTACGTCCAACAGTTTTCCGCCATCGAATTTTGCATTGCTTATAATACCGGTATAGCCTTTGGCCGGGCCATCCATATTTAATTTAAAATCTGCCGCCATGCTGCCTACGGCTGTTTCAAGCGTGCCTTTGGCGGTAAAATTGTATATGGTTCCCGCGTAGTTTCCACGGTAGGTAATCGTACCCAATTTTCCAACCGGCGTGCTTTTCAACGACAATATTTCGGGTGCCCAAACTGCCACGTCATTTAAAGCAATCTGCGAACCATCGGTTTGAAAATTGATGATCGTCTTTTCAATATCGGTTAAACCAACCATGCTATAATCGCCGGTCAGCCTGCTTTCTCCCGTTCTCAGATCAAGATTTGTAAGATAAAATTTGCTAACGGTGCCAGTTGCGTTACCGGTTAACTGCACCACCTGGTTTTTGGTTCTTAGCAGCGGTGCAAAAAAACCAATATCCTGCATGCTGATGGTGCTGTTCTTAATCTTAGCTACAATTTTTACACTGTCGATAAATTCGTCCATATCATCCAGGCTATTAAAATGCATGGCATAATAATTACCAATGCGGCTTTGGTTCACTTGAAGATCCAGGCCGGCTAATTCAATAATATGCGGGTCTACCCGAAGCGTAGTCTTCAGTCGTTTAAGCTCCATGCCGCTGCGTTCATTAGCTTTCAAATCGATCTTCGCAAGCAGCGTATCTTCTACCAGCGAAACATCTTTTAAAGTACCCGTAAGCCCGGTTACTAAGATATCACGGCTATCAAAAACGCCTTTCTCCGAAGGAACTTTTTGCTTATTGTAAAACTCCAGGCTGCCATCATTAATAACAAGCGATCTTATCAGAAATAAAGTGTTCTTTGGGTTTAGCTCCTTAGGCAAAGTATCGGCCAAAGCCTTTAAGTTTTTAGGTTTCCAGTAAGCTATTGAATCGGAAGCTTGCCATAAGCCGGGCCTTTTAAATTCCCGGTATTCAGGTTTATCAAGAATAAGGCTTCCTATATCAAAAATATTTTTCTTAAAACTAATCCGGTTGGCTTCCAGGTGCAGTTTAACAACACCCGCCACCAAATATTTACCCCGCCATCTGTCCGATTGCTTCAAATGCACATTTTCAAGGTCCACCACTTTCAGGTGCAACGCAATGCCGGTGGAGGCAGTGTCTTTCTTTTTAGAGCCACTGCCAAAAAAATCAACCAGGAACTGGTAATTCCAAACACTATCATTACGATAAAGATTGGCGTTTACATTTTTGAGCCGTATATATTTAAGATCGGCGCTGTCTTTGGCAAAAAACCAGTCGGTAATATTTACCTGCATTAAACCGGCAGTTAGCAGGGTGTCATTTTTTTTGTCAGCAACGTATAAGCCTTCAAGGTTCAGTGTGTTAAAAAGGCGGAAACTAACCCGCTCGACCCTAACTGTGGTTTGCAGGCTTTTGCTCAGGCGTTTGGCAGCATCGTGCGCTAACCAGTTTTGAAAAAATGGCGTTTGGATGAGCAGCCACAATGCAAGCAACAATATCAGTAATACCAATACTAATTTTGCCAATATCCTGAAAAATCGTTTCAAATGCGGTGCCCTGTTGTTTAATTTATCGCTGCTATACTATTATCCGAAACGAATATTGATTCGGGATTTATTGCTGAGAAGCTGTTTAAATTTTACTGCTGGAATTCCCCATAGTGTATTTTTGAGCGAAACGAAGGGGATTTTGCAGCCATAGCCAGAGGCTCTGCGGCGAAAAATCCAATCCAGCTTAGCTGGACAGCCAAAAAGACGCATGGGAAAACCTGTAAATGATTTTTAAACAGCTTCTAAAGGCTGTAAAAATAAAGTGAGAACCCTTGCCAGCAACAATTGGCTTTAATTTACCTGTACATTCACAGATAACTGCTTAATCCTATCATAATTACCTTCCCAATATGCACAAAGTCCTGCTTCTTTTCATCTTATTACTTGTAATAAAAAATGGGGCCGCTCAAAACCAGGACAGTTTCGTGCTGGTAATTCACGGCGGTGCCGGCACTATTTTAAAAAGCAGTATTACTCCGGAAAAAGAAGCCGCCTACAAAGCCGGTCTTACTGCGGCATTGGAAAAAGGGTATGCACTTTTAAAAAATAATGGCACCGCGTTGGATGCAGTTACCGAAGCGGTAAAGGTATTGGAAGATAATCCACTGTTTAATGCGGGTAAAGGAGCGGTATTTACCAATGCTGGCACAAACGAAATGGATGCTGCTATTATGGATGGCAAAACGGAAGCCGCGGGCAGTGTTGCAGGTGTAAGCACCATCAAAAATCCTATAACTGCAGCCCGTGCCGTTATGGAAAAAAGTGAACATGTAATGTTAACCGGCAAAGGCGCAGAAAAGTTTGCAGCAGCCAACAATTGCACAATTGTCGATCCTTCTTACTTTTTTACACAGGAACGCTGGGATGCCCTGCAACAGGTAAAAGTGGAAGATAGCATAAACCAGCAAATCAAAAAGAGAACACGGATCATGAAAGATTCGGTCATAAAAAATTTACCGGTGGCTTATAAAGAAAGTTATGAATACCATACCAGCAAATTTGGAACGGTGGGTGCCGTAGCGCTGGATAAAAGCGGGAACCTTGCGGCAGCAACCAGCACTGGAGGTATGACCAACAAGAAATGGGGCCGGGTGGGTGATGCGCCCATTATTGGTGCAGGGACTTACGCCGACAATGCGACCTGTGCAGTAAGTTGTACCGGATGGGGTGAATACTTTATCCGTGCAGTAGTTGCCAAAACCATCAGCGATCAAATTAAATATGCCGGGCTGCCGTTGGCTAGGGCTGCCCAAAACAGTTTGGATGAGGTTGCCAAACTTGGAGGCAATGGCGGGTTAATCGCTTTGGACAAAACCGGCAATTATACCATGTCGTTCAATACCGAAGGAATGTACCGCGGTGTTGTAAAGGCAGACGGAAAAATTACTGTTTACATCTATAAATAGAGCACTTTCGTTGCCAGTTATCATTTAAAAACAAAATATTTGGGCGCTGGCTGTCATGAAAAACCATTGAAATGGAGTTTTTTATAAAAAAGTTGGGATTATTTTTCAACAATCCTTGCTTTTCTTTTTTCTGGTAAATGATTTGCTCCTACTTTTGCCGTCCAATTTTAAAAAAATAGTAATGCCTACTATTAACCAATTAGTAAGAAACGGAAGAGAGATTATTAAGGCCAAAAGCAAGAGCCGTGCGCTCGACGCTTGTCCTCAGCGCCGCGGGGTGTGTACCCGTGTTTACACTACTACACCTAAAAAACCAAACTCTGCGCTTCGCAAAGTAGCCAAAGTACGTTTGACCAATAAAGTGGAGGTTATTGCTTACATCCCGGGAGAAGGACACAACCTGCAGGAGCACTCAATCGTGCTTATTCGCGGTGGTCGTGTAAAAGATCTGCCAGGTGTACGTTACCATATTGTTCGTGGTAGTCTTGATACTGCGGGCGTAAAAGACCGTAAACAAAGCCGTTCTAAATATGGAACCAAAAGAGCTAAAGCCGGTGCGCCAGCCGCAGCTCCTGCGAAAAGTGCTAAAAAGAAATAAACAGACGTCAAGCGTGAAAAGCTAAACGTGAAAAGTCAAAAACTGTTTCACCTTTCACGTTTCACAATAAATATCAACTGATCCAAGTTAA
>JBKJNG010000233.1:0-3031 GCA_046596065.1 Phnomibacter sp.
CATTTTTGTCTGAAAGCCTGGCTAAAAAAGCCTTAAACTGTACTAAAAAAGATGAGCAAAATAATGACCAGGCAACTCTTCCTGAACAGCTACACCAGCATCCATTGCTTCAACCGGGTCTAAAAATCTTGTAATGGCATGCCACAAAGGCGAACTAGCTTCTGCCATACCTGAAACCTTCCAGTTAACTTGGGTTGGTTCCAGGTTAAATTGGCGACAAAGATTCAGCAGGTGCCACGACAAGTCGTCGGGCTTTACAAAAGCAACCGATTTTGCAATCTGCACTTTACCATCCAGCCATAAAACAATCCAACCGAGGTTGCCATACAATACAACACGGCCTTCAGCGGGTGATGTTATTTTGCTATTTGCCATCATTAAGGTAACAAGGTGTTTAACCTGCAGCAATTGAAAATGGCCGGAAAGAAAATCCTGTACTTTTTGGGGAATTTGCCAGGAAATCACCATGTCATGTTCTTCTAAAACATCACCGCTGGCATAGCAACCTTGTTTGAATCCAAAAAAAAGCTCCATTTGGGCTTTGGCTGACTCGGGTGTATACAAGCTTGCAGGTATTGGCAACATATGCGGGTAGGCAATTACTACTAACGTCTCCAGGTCGGCTAAACCCATTAAACGCGATTGCTGAACCATTGCTTCCCAATCTTCCGTTTCGTCATGGGTACCGTTAAATATTTCCACACCCTCAGGTATGCCTTCCAGCTTGTTTAGTAATATTACACTAACCGATTCGGGGCTTACTTCCACTATCAGTCGCTTTTCCGACGGCTCAAATGGCTGCAAGCCAGTTGTATTAATATCAAATGATTTAGATACCATTGCAGCAAACGTAAACAAAATAGGAATTTGTTGGTGGGTAAATCCTTTCAATTAGCATTTGTAAACCACCTTGTTGTTATGTTTTAGAATTTTTTGGTGTTTTCAGCGTTTAAGCAAATTTGAAAACATCGTCTCTTGTTTGATATTTGATGAATATGGAGAATAAAAGCGGAAAAGTTTCATATGTAAATAACCTTTACCTGGCTGCACATTTCATTTGCTTGCTTGCTTTTTTATTTCCTGCCAACAGTATAACTATTGGTGGCCAGGCTTATGCCCAATATTTGCTAACATCGTATCCCGGGTGGGTTGTGCTTGCTGTAATACTGACTTTATTGCTCATCCAATGCCTGTTTTATTTCAAAAATAAAAAATGGCCTTCCTGGCTTGGCATGATTACCGGCTTATATTGTTTTGCCTATGCTATTGTAACTATTTGGAATGCCTATACCCGCTTTAATAGTGGCATGGCCGATAGCCTCGTAAAAAAACTGGAAGCAAGCAATACACCCTTAGCAGGACTTTGGGTTTTAGCTATTGGAGGCGCAATGGTTTTTGTAATCGCTGTTATGAAAATAGTACGAAAACGTACTACCGGTATTTCCGTTTAAAACACATGTATCTCAAACTGCTTTACCAAAAACCAAAGGCAGCTTTCACTTTATCTTTGACCCCGAATGGCTACGAATAAAAAGAAAACAAATACAAAAGCAGATCCGGCTACCCAAATGAAAACCGAAAAGGAAAAAGACTTTTCTGTAAAGCAGGTTGTAAGCGATGAACGTACCCATAAAATCAGCGGCTTTCTGCTGGTGCTGGTAGCAGTGCTCTTATTCCTGGCGCTTTTTTCTTATTGTTTTACCTGGAAACAAGACCAGGATAAAGTATTTAAAGCTGGATCAAATTTCTTATTTGCAGAAAGCCTAAATGTAGACAACATGCTGGGCAGGCTTGGCGCCTGGGTTAGTCACACGCTGGTTTATGGCGGTTTTGGCATTGCATCGTTCCTGCTTTGCACGCTGCCATTTGTTTGGGGCGTTAACCTGATTTTTGGTAAAAAGATCTTTTCCATACCCCGCAACCTGTTTTATGTATTAACGGCTACCATATTTTTCAGCATAGTATTCGCATTTATTACAAAAGGAAACAATTTCAGTTTTGGCGGGGCTGCCGGAGAAATGTGCAGTGAATACCTGGTTCGTTTATTGGGAAAAGCAGGAACCGCTTTGCTATTGCTGGTAATGGGCGCTGCTTATGCTATCTGGCGTTTTAATCCACAATTTAAATGGCCCGAGAAAAAGATTAAACCTGTAATGGAAGCCGGGGATGCAGAATTGGGTGAGGCGCAATTAGAAATAATAGGAAAAGCAAAAACTTCGGCGCAGCAAGTAGTTTCACCCGAAATAACACCAGTCGTTCCTGGCTTCCAGGGAAAAAGTATCAACGAATTATACGGTGGAGGCCAAAGCAAACTGGCGCAAAACAGTTTGCTCGACGATCCTAACCCTTTAGAAAATCAGAAAGTAAGTGGAGAAGGCAATAGCCTGAATGGAGCGGAGGAAAACATATCTGTCATCCTGCCAAAAACACAGCCGCAACTTGACCCAATGAACGCTTTTAATCTGTCGGAAGAAGTGGCCCAGAAAGGTAAAAAACCAACCGGCGCAATTCCCTTCGAAATAAAAGCACCAGTTACTGCTGAAGAGGAAGTGGACGACAGTGATATTTCGGTTATTATGCCTGATGATAAAGTGGAAGATGAATTTGAAGAACCTGTGCCTGAACCTGTAAAAGAAAAGAGAGACACTAAACTGGCACCGGATCTCGAATTGGTTATTAAACCTTCGGCAGAGTTGGCCGAGGAGCCAGAAGATGATGAGGCAGACGATTTTACCAAAAAAACCACCAAAGATCTTCCGCCATATGACCCCGTTCTTGACCTGAGGGATTACAAATTTCCAGGCCTTGATTTGCTGGAACTGCATGGCAGTGAAAAGATTGTAACGGACCCAAGTGAACTGGAAGACAATAAGAACCAGATCATCAATACCCTAAAGAACTACGATATCAGTATCCAAAGGATTTCTGCAACTGTGGGCCCAACAGTAACCTTGTACGAAATCGTACCAGCACCCGGCGTTCGCATTAGTCGTATTAAAAACCTGGAAGATGATATTGCTCTAAGCCTTGC